>NZ_JBKHKK010000007.1:0-212298 GCF_046546555.1 Pedobacter sp. JCM 36344 | reverse complement strand
CGATCACCACTAGTATCAGGAATTCTTATTAACGATAATTTTTGTTTCAGAGCTTCGCAGGACGCTTCAATTTGAGCAAGTGGGATCCAGTAACCTTCCTTTTTTTCTTTGTCGCTCCAACGCCCTGTCTTAGTCATATATTTAATAGATGTGTCGTCTTTTGAATTATAGCCTTGCATCTCGAACCTTAGCCACTTTCTAACATCTTCATCGTCGACGTAACGAGATAATCGTGTTCCCTTTAACAAAACTGCTTTACAGTCAAGCCTAGATAACTCAATGTCATCGATGATCTCTCGGGCCAGAGTAATCGTATGCTCAGTTTTTGATAACTCCATAAAATTTCTTGTTAAAATAAGTACTTAAGCTGGGCAAACGCTGGTAATAACCACAATACTTAGAAATAAAACTTACTAGTATAACCTATCATTTACGGCTTCAAGTGAGTTAGCTAAATTAACCATAATCATCAATTATTAAAGTGCTTTGATATTGATTTTCCAATTATTTTGGGGTATGGCGCTATTGAAATTGCCTTAGCTAGGTGAAGTACTCCTCCATTGATTATATCCAAAAATTTTTCACTCTTTTATATTTAAGAGGAGTTTCACTTTCTGGATATTTTTGAAAGATGCCCCTAGGAAAGATAAGGATACAATTACTTGCAAATTTAATCCAATATCGGTTCTAGATAGACCTCGAATCAGACCTTATTAGGCTTTTTTGAAGTTTTCATACTATCTAAATCATCCATCAGTTGATTTATTACGTCATCCTTATTAACTTTATTTGTACTATTAATTTGTAGTTGTTCAGTTTTCTCTTTTAAATTGGTGCTTCGTTTTTTAGAAGTTATTAATCTAACAACAACAATTGAAAAAAATATAAAACATGGGATATGCCATATCTTTACATTCTGAAATAAATTGAACTTAAAAGGTATAAATATTAACACAAATAAAATTCCAGCGAGAATAATAGCTAGTAGTAATTGAGAGAATAAAGATTTAAGAACTGACTTACCATGATTTATGACGCCTGAATCGGTTAATAACTGCTTTAAGTCCTCTTTGTACTTATTCATAGATTAATGTTAAAATAAATCACATGTAACTTATCATTTCTATATCTCAGGGAGAGTTTTGATTTTGGATATTTAACGAAGTTCTTGTTGATCATTATATAAAGTTCATCGTTTAATTGGACTAAGCGGATAACAAGCTTTTTTAAGGGCTTCTGTGAACTGTTCTTTAAATTTTATTTGCCCGCCTTGCCCAGGAAACGTTATTCGCTGGTCAATTATATTCTCAAACTTAAGATTTAAAAAATCAAATGCTTGGTCGAATACATTCGCTTTAATTAAAATGATTTGTGTATTGCTGTCTGCAACTAGCCTAATGTTGTCGAGTAAGTGAGGTAGTTGTGATTTCAAATCACCTTTTAAAAGTCGAAGCGGCAATTCGGACAGGTCAAGCAGGTAGAAACCGTCTTCTTTTAGCTTCTTTAATATTAAACCCTTTATATCTTTACTTCTTCTGCTATTTAAATACCTTTCCTTAAGACTTGGATAAAGAGCTTCAATTACTCCTAAAAATAAATAGTCATGCCGACTAACATCTTCATAATAGAAAAATCGGTCCAAACTATCCGGTGGTGCCTCTGCAATAAGTAGATACTTTACCTCTTCAGGTTTGTATTTCAGACGTGCACTTTTAAGTTGTTCTATTAATTCTGTAGTATCAATTTTAGTTTCACTTCGTTTAGCTGTAATAGAATGAACTTTAATAAATTTCTGTTGCTCGAAATGAAGATCAGCTGAATGGTTACATTCTTCTTTCTTTGAGAGAGGAATCGTCCATTTTGCGCCTTTACCACCGGCTTGGTAAGCATGCGGGATTTTTCCTGCTCGTAATAAGTCTCGAAGGGGTTTCCCTGGTCTATCTTTACTATCCTTCAAAAGCCCTTGTCTTTCTAAAAGTGCATTCGCTTCAACAGGATCGATGCTTGTTCTTTTAGTTCGTGTCAAGTAGGCATCTAGAAACTCTATTATAGTGTTCATATCCAGTTGGGGCTCTGTGTCAAGCTAAGATAAAATATTTTGAAATTGATAGCCTATAAAACGTTGCTAAAATCCTATTTAAATATCCAAAAGTTGATTGTAATCCTTCATTTAAGGGGAAGTATTAATTTTTGGATATTTATAACGTATCACCCCTAGTAAAAGAAGAGAGCAATTCAAACCACTCATTCCTGTTCTTTTACTAGGGGCAACTTGATGCATAAGTCTAGAAATTGTTTTCAATAAAGCGATTGACCAAAAGGGACTACCTTCCTATTATTTTGCTTATGGCGTCATTAGGCATCGTCGGTGATGAGTCATCCTTTAATAATCCGGTTTCGACCCTACTGAACAAAGACTGAAGAATAAGCTTTCTATCGTCATCATTTACTTGAGTATCTTTTAACAACGCGAGATAGAAGAAGGTAAGGGTGTGCCTTTCTTCAGCATCTCGGGCAAGATGAAAAGAACTAAACATATATTTAGTTAAAGCTTTAATCGCATATGCAATCAAAGTAACCAATGTAATAAAAACTATCGACCACCTAACAATCGCTGTAGAATTCCCGTTGAAGACGTTCATGAAAATCCATTTAGGGGATATAATTAGTATCAATGCCAAAAACGTTGCAGTGGCACCAATCGTGCGAATTAAAATCGTTTTTGCATCTTGTCCTTGCTTATAATAAGTTGCCGATTTAATTTGCCAATATTTTGCAGGCTTTTCAAGCTTTAATTTCGTTTCGTAGGTCTCTTCAAGCTTTTCTAATTTTGCAATCTTCTCATCGTACCATTTTTGCCATTCATTTGTTTTAGTAGTTTCAAACCATTCACTGAACAAACCCTCTTTCTCCTTTTTAAACTCATCAATTTGTTCAGCATATTGTTTGTATAATTCGTTAGCATCGTTTAAATGATTAACTAGGGTAGATTCATTAGAGCCCATGTAAGCCTGAAAATCTGTCTTTAAGTTAGTAAGACCTTTTTGTTCAGCTTTTCTTCTATTAGTAAGTTCTGTAGCATCCTTTAATTTAAACTCATATCCAAGTATGGCTCCGAAAAATAAATCTTTACTGTTAATACTGAAGTTTGATGCAACAAGAACATTGTACGCCCCTAAATAGTAGTTGGATGATTTGTTATATAATGAAATTAAGAATTTAGTTTCTGGAATATGATAAGGTACCGGAAAGTTATGAACACTATTTATTTCGACACTAACAGACGACCAGTAGTGTTGCAGATTGATGTCAGATGTTTGAGAATAACCATCCACAAAATTTATTATATGATTCTTGATGTTTTCAAAATATGCCTTGCTTAAAGATAGCTCATCGGGTAGCGGATCTTCTATTTTTTGCCAGCCATTAATTTGTTGAGTAACAAATTCGTAAATTGAACTAACGCCTTTAAGCGTTAGAACAAAATTTACATAAGGAAAATTAAAGGTTTCCTCCACATCAGTATGCCAAGCGAGGTTCGCTGCTTTTGCCACCTTTTTTTTCAGTTCGTTACTAGTCATTCTGTTTTAAGCGTTGATAGAGTAAGATACTTTAAAAATAGGAAAAGAATTATATAAGCCTGGGTAATTAGCCCAAGCTATTAATTTATATCAAGCCTTCGTCACCGAAACTGTAGTAACCATTTGGACTAATGATCAGGTGGTCTAGTATAATTAGATCTAGGATCTTGCCACATTCAACTAAATTTCTAGTGATTTTGATATCTTGTTCACTAGGTTTTAGTTCACCACTCGGGTGATTATGTGCTTTATGTAAAGCTTTCCATAACTGCCATTATGTTGTGCATATATTTATGTAAAGCGGCTTAGGTAATTGATTGATAATTAGGGTAATTTCAACGAATCACTTTACATAATATTGTTTGATTACCATTGCAATTATTCATCAAAACTAATTGTATATGAACGAACGATTTAAGGATTTCAATTTCCTAACCAGTGAAGTAGCAGAGTATCTTGGATCTACACTTTTCTTTTCACCTCATGCTATTGAAGAATACCAGAAGATTTGGCGCCGAATCCGATTCTTTATGGATTCAAGAGGCTACCAGCATTATTGCTCTGATGTCGAAAAGGAACTTTTTCAGTATCATTTTAATGGGCGCTCAAAAAAAGAGCTTAATAACCGAGAAACACGGTTATACAACGGCATAAAGATGCTATTAGACTTTGTGACCAAGGGTAAAGTTAGACTACTAGTTCGCCCAAAACTAAAGCAGATCGTCTTTGAAGGGTCAATTGGTAAAATTATTAACAACTATATCGAGTACAAAAGAACAGTAATGCGTCTGCATACTATTAGCTTAAGTTGTCATAAACGAAACCTTTTAAAGCTCCATGAATATTGTACAAAACAGGGAATTACAAATATTGAAGAACTAGATCTGCCTGTTCTCTTGTGTTTTGTAAATCAATTAGATACCCAATATAAAACCGGGGTTCAAAATACGCTAATGACTATCAGAGGGTTTACAAAGTACTTATTTGAACAAAAAATCCTTGAAAAAGACTACGCTAAGGGAATCCCCAGATATAAATCGGTAACCCAGGCCAAACTCCCATCTACTTATACCAAAGAAGAAATAGAGCGGCTAATTACATCAGCTGAGAGGTTTTCAGCGATTGGAAAACGTAATTATGCGATTATACTTTTGGCAGCCAGACTGGGGCTTAGGGCTTCTGATATATGTAGGTTAAAGTTTGAAAATCTGCATTGGCAGACCTCAACGATAAAAATACATCAATATAAAACTGGCAACGAACTGATTTTACCGATTTTACCTGACGTAGGAAATGCGTTGATCGATTATCTTAAATATAGCAGGCCATTGTCAGAAGAAACCTTTATTTTCTTAACAGCCCGAGCCCCATACACATCTTTTTTTACGAGCAATGTTGTTACCCATGTTGTACAAAGGGCGTTTCTAAAAGCAGGCATAGACATAAATAGCAGAAGATTTG
Source organism: Pedobacter sp. JCM 36344 (assembly GCF_046546555.1). NCBI lineage: Bacteria > Pseudomonadati > Bacteroidota > Sphingobacteriia > Sphingobacteriales > Sphingobacteriaceae > Pedobacter > Pedobacter sp. JCM 36344. Next base: position 207,256 of record NZ_JBKHKK010000007.1, on the reverse strand, counting down.
GCCCCCATTCGTTACGCCATAGCCTTGCGTTTAGAATGCTGGAGGAAAGCACGATCCTTCCAGTGATCTCTGAAATCTTCGGGCATAAGAGCACCGAATCTACAAGGTATTACCTGCGGATTGACCTAAAGTCAATGAAGCAATGCATGGTTGATGTACCAACGGTTGCAGCGGGTTTCTATGATCAGAATGGAGGTGTTTTTTATGGATAAGGTATTTCACAGCATTTATGCATCTCACATAAAGCAGTTCATTCAACTTAAACAGAAACTGGGCTTTAAATATTCCTCTGGTATATTTTATCTTAACAAGATTGATCTTTTTGCTATAGAAAGAGGTGATACTTCTGCAGGTATAACCAAAGACTTTGCCGATAAATGGGCCGATAAAAAGCCTAATGAAAGCGACTTTAACCGCTATAACAGAATAGGCTTTCTCTTACAGCTATCCTCTTATATTCGAGATCTGGGGATTGAATCTTATGTTCCGAAACTGCCCCCAATTCCTCATCATACCTTTATTCCTTATGTGTACTCAAAAGAGCAGATAGATGCGATATTCGCTGCTTGCGATGGACTCAGGTTAAAAATAACGCATAACCATAGCTGCCTTTTTTGTATGCCTTTGCTATTGAGATTGCTGTATAGTACTGGACTAAGAATTGGAGAAGCTGTAGCCCTAAAAAACGAAGATGTAAATCTTGAGGACAATTACCTTCTTGTCAGGGACAGTAAAAATGGTAAAGAACGTATTATCCCTATTTCAGCATCCCTTTCGTCAGTCTGCAAAGAATATAGATGGCACAGAGACAGACTTCCTGTTGTTCAAAAGAACTCCGAGTACTTCTTTATAAAAGCCAATGGAATGAAATGTGGTCAGGGTGTAAACAGGTGGTTTAAAAAGTGTTTGGATCTGGCAGGAATTCTACATGGTACAACTGAAAGCCCGCGCATGCATGATCTTAGGCATACATTTGCGGTTACCGCACTTGCCACTATGGCGGAATCTGGTATTGACCTATATGTTTCACTTCCTATCCTCTCAAATTATCTTGGACATCAATCTATTGGGGCAACGAACCACTATGTTCGTTTAACCGCAAGTATGTTTCCCGATCTAATAAGGGATGTTGATATGGTCTGTCTTAATGTATTCCCTAAATACCGAAACTATGAAGCCAACTGATTTTTCTAAATATATATCAGATTACATTTCCAGATATTTACCAAATGAGAAAGGGGCCAGTGCTAATACGATAGCAGCATATAGAGACACATTTGTTCTGCTCTTAAAGTATATTCAGGAAGTTAAGAAGTTAAAAATAGATAAGCTTACGTTAAGTGCAATAAAAAAGGAAACCGTTCTGGAATTTCTAGATTGGCTTCAGAAAGAGAGAAAGTGCAGCACATCAACAAGAAATGCTCGTCTGGCTGCGATTCATTCTTTCTATTCCTACTTACAACATGAGAGTTTGGAGCACCTTCATGAATGCCAAAAAATTTTATCCATTCAATTTAAGGCTGCAAAAAAAGAAACCATGAGTTACTTATCAATTGATGGTATAAAACTATTATTGCAGCAACCTGATACCTCAACTCAGCGGGGCAGACGGAATCTGTCTTTACTCTCATTGATGTATGATACCGGTTCCAGGGTACAGGAAATTATAGACCTGACGCCATTATCACTAAGGCTCAATAAGCCAGCAACGGTTAAGATCATTGGAAAAGGAAACAAAGCAAGATTGGTTCCCATGTTGGATGCTCAAACCGAACATCTACAACGGTACATGAAAGAAAACAGGCTAAATGAGCCATTTGCCAATTATTATCCATTATTCTTTAATAGTAAAAAGGAAAAGCTAACCCGTGCAGGGATCAGATATATACTTGAAAAGTATGCCAGTAGTGCAAGAGCTGGAAATCCATTACTGATACCGGACGATATCAGCCCTCATTCCCTTCGACATTCTAAGGCTATGCATCTTCTCCAGGCGGGTGTAAACTTGGTTTATATCCGGGATATTCTCGGTCATGTATCAGTTGTAACAACGGAAATATATGCACGGGCGGACTCAAAACAGAAGCGTAATGCCTTAGAGAAAGCATATGTCGATGTTAATCCCGATGAAGAAGCAATGTGGTTGAAGGATGAAAATTTGATCAGTTGGCTCAAAAGATTTTGAGATTATTATGTAAAGTGATATAACTTAAATTATGCAGTAACACCCAACTAAAGCCGCATTACTGTTCGTCACTTTACATAACTAATTGCTTTGCATAATGAGCCAGTATAAGCGATGATGCTTTCATCTTCAAAGCAGTAGTAAACAATAATTTTGGATCAACTACAGTGCCTGCTGTGCCTCCTTGTGATAAGGTTGATATAGCAAGCACTTTGTTAGCTCTATTTAGTAGTAGGATCTTGAATTCTTCACAAAGTTCGATGGTATCTTGATTCCAAGAGTCAAGTAAGATGTCGTAGCAATCACTGGATCTGGTAATTCTAGGCCTGAGCGTAATGTCACACTTCGATTTGTAAACTAGTTGAACTTCTGCAACTGTAAATGATGTTTGTTTCTGTACCATAAGGTTTATATTAATTATGGTACTCTGACAAGCTTTAGAGGAATCTAAGCCAAGAAGCAACGGAATAAATGGGCTATAAAATGGGATGGAGCGTTTATGCCGGAATTTCTTGATGCGTGATGAGGGAAGAAGCTTAACTTCGTATAGTGATTAAAATATCTTATAACTTTAGTCTTGCACAATCTAATCAACTCTGATGAAAGAAAGCCCATAATATTACTTAGCAGAACATTGCTCTATTGTCGCATAAGAGCCCATTCAGAATGGTTTAAACCAAACAGGCTGTGGCTTTTTTGCCGGTTTTATAGGAGTTTCCAATCTAATAGGATTTTGTAATTTCCAAATAAACCCTCTTTCTTTCGATCCAGAACAATCTACTATTTCAATGGTACCTATTAAAAAACCACGTGGTAGTTCTGAGGCGGTCTTTTTTGTACGCTTTAAACTGCTATCGTCATCTGCTAAGGTATTAGATGCATAAATGTAAACTCGTTCACGGATGTTAGTGACGATGCTTCTAAATTCTTCTGTTTTTACGCCTAACATTATCAGCTCTGCGTATGGTTGTCTTACGCTTATTGCTCTTGTTATCTCCATATCTATATAGCCAATCCTAATTTTTCCAATCTTCTAGTTTTTCTATCAACAATTTAAAATTACCTCAAATCCCAATTACTTTATCGATTTCAATCATTAATTCATTTGTCCTGTTCAAAGCGACTATTATTTTTTGATAATGCAAAATATCATCAAACTCTAAAACTCTTCCCTTACGATCTTTCAGCCACTTTTGAGCTGGTTGATAACCGCCTATATAAAAATTCCAAGCAACTTCCGGCACGTTATCAAAATACTGTGTTTCATTTATGAAAACTTTGCCGTCATTATAATAAGATTTGACAACTTCATTATTTCCATCTTCTGGATATTGAGTAATATATTTTTCCGTTTCTTCACTTTCCATCAAATGGAATTCCCGTAGTTTTTTACCCAAATTTACCAAAGGGAAAAATGTTTTGATAGTCGGATAAGGTATGCGTGGAAAATCTGTTTTTAAAAATTCTTTGTATTCCTTCCGATACGCTGGGCTGTGCAGTACTGCATAGATATAATCTAAAATGTCTATTGGACAAAACTGCATGTTCTTGACTTTTTCATCAATTGAAGCTTCTTCTGACTGAAAATGATATCCGGAGCTTATCGCAATCTTATCAACAATGTCCATATTAAGATTCGGAACCCGATTTGGTTTTACTCCATCTAAAGTTGGTTGGTTTATTTGTTCTGGGTAAAGGTATAGCGGAAATAAATTTATTCCCCCTCTTCTGAATATATTTGCATCTGTGGGATATTTCGTCACTGTAGTAAGGCACCATTCAATGTTCCCTACTGCCATACCTTGTCTACCAATACCTAGGAGAATATTTTCCTTATTTAAAACATTTTGGATAAGTTCTTTTCTCGGATAATCCATCATTACGTAACTAAAATAACAAGGTCTATTATCAAATGGCCTATAGCCACAATTTATAATTTTACTTTCCCATTCTGAATCTGCTTGAATATCTTTTCTCGCCTTAACTAAGTTCCAGTCTCTATTATCTTTCAAATTATATTTCTCAAATATTTCCTCATTAGTTATGTCAAATCTTTTGAGGTCTAATGCACGTTTTCGAATAGCTTTAGAATCGAAATCAATCGCAAAATCATCTCTATGTGTTTGAAAGCCCATCACGTTAACCCTAAATAAATAAAGAGGATTGATTCCACTATTATATTTTCTCAAGAGGGTTTCGTCCGTTTTTTTAAAAAGATAAAAGTTACCCGTAGGTTTAAATTCAGTGAATGGAATCGATTTTAAAGAATTGTTTGACAAGAAAGAATATTTAGATTCACGTTTGCCGAAAAGATCGAAATGTTTAACTGTAGCTAAATCATCCTTTATTTTGCTACCTGTCTTAATCAGAATATTAATTGAAACACCTTGCATAATATCAAAGACATTAACATCTGGCGATCCGTCTGGAGAAATTTCTTTTTTTTTACTATTGCCATGCAAATCAATGGTATATATGCTATTAAAACTTTTTAACAAATTCCATCTCATTCCTCTAAACGTTGGATTATCTAAAAATCCATGAGGATTGATGAATGCTAGGACTCCGCTACCATTTTTATCAATAAAGTGTTGCCCAAATCTTAAAAATTTCACATAGTCATCATTAATAAATTTAGAATTCCTTTCTCTTAATTTCTCTTTACCTCCTGGTTCTTTTTTATAGTCTTCCATCAGGTTCATGATCCACTTACTTTTATTATCACTCTCGCCACTATAAGGAGGATTCCCCATTACTACCATAACAGGTGTATCACGTTTAATGGCGTTTGCTTGGTCAGCTTCATCACTTAGCCAAGAACTAAATAGGGTTCCTGTATCTGGGTGAGCTTCTTCTAAAGAGTTGGTTAAGAATATTCTAAAACGTTGCTCCGTTGTTGCTTTATATCCAGTTTCGGTTAATAACATATCCATTTTTAAATGTGCCATTGCGTAACTAGCCATTAAGAGCTCAAACCCATTTAACCTTGGTATTAAATGTTGATTTACATAATTGCTCCAAATACCTTGCTGTCCTTCAAACTTTTTATATATATGTTTTACTACTTCAGATAAAAATGTGCCTGTACCTGTTGCGGGATCTAAAATCTGTACTTTGTGGACTTCATGCTCTACCTCAACTTGCTTGAGTTTAGAACGTTGGTCAGACGTTGCTTTGGTGACTGTTTTTAATTTAATTTTTATCTTACTAGTATCTGCTAACCCTTGTGGAAGGCTAAACTCGGTTTTAAGAATATCATCAACAGCCCTCACAATAAAACTAACCACAGGTTGCGGAGTGTACCAAACGCCCCGAGCCTTGCGCAATGCTGGGTTATAATTTGCTAAAAAAGTTTCATAGAAGTGAACAACTGGATCTTCCTGTTTGGTACTTTTACCAAAATCTTTCATAATTACAGCAACATCCGTTGCCAAAAAAATGCTAACAAGTTCATCAACAATCCAAACTAATCGATCATCCAAATCTGGCCCAGCAACTTCATGAAACAGCTTTCTTAAAAACGGATTACTTTTTGGTATTAATTCAGACGCTTCCTGTCTACTGAATGTAGATAACGTTGGATCATGATATCTTGCCGCAAACATTCCATAAGCGATCGTCTGCGAATAGATATCTGCAAAAGCAGAATTTGTAATATCATGAATCAACATTTGTTTAAATGAAAGCATTTGTGATTTTAACGCTGATTTCTTTTCTGCTTCATCATCATAATTTAATGATTTCTCAATAACATCAGCCATCAGCTTAGCTTTTCCTGCCATCATTTCTGCAAGCTTAGTAGGGCTTTTTATAGTTTGCGATACTGTTAATGCAAAGTTTTTGATTAACCCTTGGAATGTGGTAAAGTTACTTATAAGTGGGATTACGTTTCCATGCTCTATTTTTGCAATAGCAACACTGGTTATAAATATTCCATCCTTATAAAAGTGGAAATCAAGGTAATCAGTAAATATAAGATTGCTTAATCCTGAACGGTAGCGATCAAATTGTTCTTTAAGGGTTTTACTATTAAGATCGACGCCAATATCTTTCGCTTCTATATAACCGACAGGAATATCTTTCTTTGTCAACACATAATCTGGTGCACCGCAATTTACTCTCGCTGGCTCATTTGTTACCAATATCTCAGGTAATAAAGTCATTAGAAGTGTTTGAAGGTCTCCTCTATAAGTGTGTTCTCTAGAAATTCCTGTTTTAAATCTTTTGTTTATTATTTCGAGATACGTCTGTATAGTCATTTCCAATATTACGAAAAAACTCCAATCTGTTTTCGGGCAAATAGCCAATTGGAGTACGTATTGCTGAAATAAAAGTTTATCCGCTTTTGCGATTCATTCCCTATGTGTAACATAGTATCCAAAAAACGTAGTAAGTCCTTTATTTAAGGGGTATCATTCACTTTTTGGATATTAGTCGTGCGACATCAGAAGTTGGCCCTCGGAAAAACGAAGGAGGTGATTGTCGTTAATGTTTAAAGAGAAGAGAGAAGAAATATTGGGGAGTCATCTCCCTTTAATTAAAAGTTCGATGAACTTCACCTAATAATTAATTGAGATCGCATATAACACAGTATAATTTGATGAAAGTTCGAGTAGATGCTTATCCTTCATTCCTTATGAGGGCCGCCCGCAGGGCTACTTCCAATTGAAGTTTAAGTAGTAGTATAAAAAGAAGCAAAAAGGCTTGAGTAATAAGTGTCTTTATTTACTTAACTGATCGATAAGAAGTTAAAAATAAGATCTGAGTTTTCAATAAGCTATTTGAACAAAATAAAATCTACAAATCTTTTAATGAGAATTGATTTACAGATGGTTTATAAGCTTATTAATTTTGAAATAATAGAACTATTTATGCTAATTGTATTCTTCTTCTATTTTCTCTTTGTTGTCAGCACTATTTAAAACTTTAGTAATTTGGGTTTCTATTAAGTCTCGGAGTTTACCGGAAAAACTCAGCTCTGAAGAATCAAGACCCAAATCAAGAAATTCTTGATTTTCAACTTTAATAAGATAATCTATGAAATCTCGAACTCGATCTATCCGCAGTTTTATTCTTGACATAAAATCTCTATCATAATAGCATCTCAATTCCTTGCCTGCTGATTTTACAAATCCATTGTATAGACTTTCATCAAAGACTCCTGAATCTAAGCTTATGAGATCTATATAAGCAAAATTAAAAGCCAAATATTCATAAATGTAATTTCCTAATGCCGTTATTTTTATTTGATTGACTTCTTCCGAAAACTTTTCTAATCTGTTATTTGCTTCAATTAGTCCCTTTTCTAAATATAAGTCCAAATGAGCAATGCAATCGTCTTTCGAGTCATATCTTATATCAAAATTATGAATAACGAATTTAACGTCTATAAATCCATTTGAACCTTTATCCCCGGCTTTATTATGAAGATAATTCATAATTCTCAAACCTGTAAAATGTGAACTATCTGTATCATTTCTAAGTTGATAAAGATTAGGTATTTTACTATTTCGCTCATCATAAAAAAAACGACTTGGAATCATCATTGGTTTTATTACTTGATGTACCTGAAACACCCAATCCGGATGGGGTGCCATCTCATTAATATTAGTGTAACCAGATGTTAAAAAACCTTTAAAAAATTCTAAAGCCTGTCTAACGTCACCATGAGTTGCATACCTTAAGAAGTAACTTAACGGTGAAGTCTTTCGGGTAAGTTGATTTCTACAGATGTTTAGGAAAGCCACTAAAGTATTTAGTTCTCTTGTATCCTTTATTCCAAATTCTGAATCAATGTCAACTGTATAACTAAGTTTCTCAAGTATATAATCTATTCTCTTTATTATAACTTCAGTAATTACTGGTGAAGAAAGATGAAATCCCGGACTTTGATAAGCATCTAAAACACCTCGTGAATTTGCTTCAGCATAACGCTCTTCACGCATAGAAACTATTGCCAGGCAACTTAATTTATCAGAAATTTCACCAGCTGTTAAAAAGCATACATCTTGTAAATCTGGCGGTAATTGATCCATATTATCTATGAAAATTACTAATGCTTTATTTTTATCCTTCCATTTTAAACTAATTTTCTCACAAAGGAGTTTCGTATCCTTGAGATTTGCCGAAACAAAGTCTCTAATCAATCTCTGATAATCACCATCAGTTTCTTGAAGGTCGGCTAGAATTTGCTTTTTAAAAATTTGAAACTCTTTGCTAAATAGTTCCAAAATTTCGTCACGTGATCCATTTCTAAGATTACCTGTGTCAATGCTTTCTAAAAGCTTTTGCCATATTTCATCACTAAGCTGTTCTTTCGTTTGCGCCGAATATAAAAGTGTAATTAGGCCCACTTGCGAATGCATTGTAATTTCTATTGGTTGTGTATGGTAGAGGAATCTTTTGATAAATGTTGACTTGCCTGCGCCCCTACCTCCAAATAAGATCATCACATTATTAAGCTTTTCCTTTTTGATTATTTCAGCTATCCGATATCCGAATGCCCCACCAGTTTTATCATCAGTAAAATCTCTAAATCCTAGATTTTTAAAATAGGGTGTTAGAGAATCATGTAAAAAACCTTGCATATCCTTTTGAAGCGAGTCATGCAGTCCTTTATTTGTAACGTAGCAACTCTCCATAAAACTTTTATCAGATTCGGATATTGGTCCTAAAAATTTTAAAGAGATTGTTTTTAATGTCCCCGCATAATTATTACTGTTAACTGGAGTATTATACGCTGTAATATTATTTTTAGGGTAAAAGATTTCAGAGTATGTTTTCTTTGTTACTCCAACATTAGCGTTCAAGGAGTCACAGGAAATTACAGCTTCATATCCTAGTAAGTTCAGGGCTGTCGTATAGTTTTTTTCGAAGTAAGTTAAATCCTTTATTATGTAAGCGGGTAATTTTTTCCAAGGTTTAAGATTTGAATGGATACGAAAAATAATCCAGACCTTTCCATTACAAATAGCTGCGTAATTACATAACAAGTCTTCCGCATATTCTTTTACTTGTAAAATCGCATCCTTAATATTTACATCTGTTAATAGTTTTTCTATAATTATTTTTTGATGTAATTCTTTGTTGTTCGCACTTTTAGGCAATTCAAAATAAACCCCATTTTTTTTACTCTCTATAATTAGTAAAGGCCTTTCATTTTTATCTTTTAAAACATAATCTGCACGATTTCCGTTAATATATTTCTCTGTTGTTATAGTTGTTTTTGGCCATTTTAAGATGTCGACCAGTAAAGTGTCGATAATTTGAAATCTAGTATCTGCCTCATTTAGGCTAACATTTTTAATATCTTCATTAAGCTTTGTTAAAATATCTATTTCTGTCATAATAAGTATTTCTATCTTCCTTTTTTATCTGTATTAAATTTTACCAATGGAGCTAAAAACAGGCAAAGAACTATTCTGAAGACCACTAAATTTTTTAAAAATTAAATTTTCTCGTCCAATAAGTAAATAAGCAGGAGTTTTTAGCTATGCAAAATAGCAATTTTACTTGAATTTAATTTTCTCCGTAGTAGTAATTACGAAAATAGGAATTAACAAAAATATATGTCATTCGCTTAATATCATATATCCGAAAATTGGAATGCGAACTTTTTTAGGAGAAGCTATTATAATTTGGATATGGTTTGATTTAATTATGTAACTATCCTATATGAAGGACAGTGAAACTGGTCGCAAACTGCTAGTTGTAAGCTGATTTCAAATTTGATAGAAATAGATGCACATGACTCTCTAGATATCAATATGAATTTTAAACTAGACTTCCAGTTAATATTAATTAACAATATTGAAGTTTTCAGGCGTTTACAACCTATTGCTTGTACTTTGAATCTAAGAAATCATAGATAGTCCAGTTTATTTTGCTCACCTCGCTAGCGAATTGAGGGTCAGATGTGCAAAAGGAAACATGTAGTGTGATTTGCACTATGTTGCAAACACAAGACGCAGTCGCAGTCTGAACCGATCGCTAGGTGAGCACATAAAGAAGGAGAGCTGGATCAGTTAAAGTTTATTGAGGGAAGCGATTTTAAGTATGACTGAGAGAGAAGCTATCACGTAATCGGGACTTTGAAGAAATCATTTAGCATGACAGATATTGATTTAAAGTAAGTGAATCCAGGATAAACTTATCCTAGATGAACGAAGCATATCTGGCATATTAAATGAACTTCATAGGAGCGGTGTAGTACCTATTTTCCTGAGTCTTGCTTTGTCCAAAACTCACAGGCATGTTGATAGTTCGAATTGACAGCAGTGACCTCTTAAGGTAAGCACAAGACGTTATTCGACCACCTAATAAAGACTAAAACTCCCCTTTCTTCTTGTAAGCACCAAAGGAGAGAGGGGAGTAATTTAGGATGCATTATACACCAAACTGGTAAACTTTACCATTTATAGGAATGTTAAGTATCAGGCCATCCGCTTTTTGATATTTGATATTTACGTATCCAATGATTCTAGTGCTTGGGAAAACAGTATTTATTTTAAGGTAGCCTTGAGTTATAGATTTTCGGATATTATACTGCTGATTTCCATATTGATTTATATTATTTGTAGCGTTTTGATTAGCTGCGTATTGAGCTGAGCCATTATAGGATTGCGTTGCAGAAGCACCTATCGCGGCACCCCCTGAATTATTTACAGCTACTGCTGTGCTAGAAGATGCAGAGTATCCTGCCTGGTTGGCGGCTTGAGTTTGTGCGAATGCGTTAAATGCTGCGCTCCAAGCTTGACGTCTGTTAACTTTCTTAATATAGTAGTCATAGGTCAGTATTTGAACTTCTTCAACTTGTCCCTTGTTGCTAAGAACGGCACTGAAATCTTTTGGATCTAAATTAAACTCCTTGTCTGTTCCGTTCTCAATAGTGATGTATGCAGCGTAGTAATTTCCATAAGCATTTTCTGAGGTAAACTTAACGGCTACAGAAATGCCATCGAAGAAGTAATATTGAATTGGTACCCCATCCTCGTACATCGTTTTACGTTCTGTAATAGGCACTATTTTTTTTCCTGAGGTTGCAAGTTTCATTGGTAGCCTAGTTAAATATGAATATTTTATAGCTTCACCCTTATCATAAACGACATAATGATCTTTAGATGGATTACCATGATTGTATTCCTCTTCTGTTCGCTTGATTCCCTTATCATCATAAGCGGTCAGTATCCCATGTGGTTTTCCTTCCTGATCATAGTTGTTATCTCTTAAAAGTACTCCCTTCTCGTTGTATATTTTTTGATTATTCTTCCAAAGACTTTTTGAATCATCTAATTTATCAATGTAAATCGCTTCGCCCTTTCCTTGAATTTTCCCTGACTTAAAATAATCTTCTACAATTCCGACTGGACGATCTTCCGCGTCAAAACTTACGATTCTATAGTAGAATGCTTTTTTTTTCTCATCAAGGCCTTTCCCGTTTTGATCATAGTACAATTTAATCTGTTCTTGCGCGTGTAAGCTTGCCATTGAGACCAACAACATGAAGCATGTTGCTAAGGTTAATTTAGTTTTCATAATTTTTTATTTCTTTAAAGGTAAGATATAACTTGCTTAAAATATGTTATTGAGATTAGCAATTTAATGTAAGGTGTTCCTGCTCAGTTTAATGTGATAGGTAAGTTCTGTTAAGTATTCACGCAGTCATACTGATGGGCATGGGAAATCTTTCCTATCTACTAAAAGCGAGCTTGCCCATTATCAATTCAACGATTGATATTGTGTGGAATTTACAAACAACTTTCCATCGATGAATTCGAAATTTCTTCCGATCTTTTTATAAGTGAGTTGTAAATCATAAAGTTTGTCTTCTAAGTAACTGTTGCCTTCTAAATCATAAGCGACTCTTTTAACATAAAAATGAAACTTTATGCTGCAATCAACATTAGACTCGTCCGGTGAATATTGATCATCTACGAACGAGAGATTTAAACTCTTTAATTTTGCTAATGCTTTGTCTCTAGATCCTTCGAAATTGCAATCTACTTTCTTTAGAGGCTGCACTGTTTGGATCGGAGGAGTGTATTGAGGACTAGCAACCTCCGCTACTGGCATTACAGTTTCAACAATTCTGGCTTTGTTAAGATAACTAATAGCCCCCCCTAAAAGCCCAACCAAGACTATTCCGATACCAATGTATTGAAGAATCGTACTAGTAAAAGAGTCGCCTTCAGGTTTTGATGAATTTCTTGAGGTATTATCTATTCGACTTGTATTTGTTATGGACTTACTTTCCAATTCTGGTGAGCTACTCGAGGGTTTATGTGATTCTACACTTTTGCTTTTAAAAGAGTCGTCTTCAGATTCTACTGAGCTAATAGACGGTTTATGATCTCCTATGCCTGGAATAGAAAAAAGACAGTTATCATGATAAATATATTTGTGCTTACAGTAATAACACTCTCTTGTTTGGCACATTGTACCGTTAACAATTTCACGTCCTTTATTGTATTCGATATCATTATCCTTTTTGCATTGTTCACATTGATAGATTTGAGATTTGAGCTGAATCATATGTTAATTTAGGTACCAATCAGTCCAAATTGGTTTTTATTAAACACAATAAGCGCAGGACTAGAAGCCAAATCTGAAACCGGAGAGCCCTGAGAAGCTCAATGCAACAGACAGACTAAAGCCCTACGCTTATAGCGCATGGGCATTAGGTCTATACTGTTCTTGTTGCATTTTTGAAAAGTTCTCAGGTTTTCCGATTACAAGAAAGATAGCTAACGCTTATATTTTAAAAATTTGTTTCTATTCTATATCACTCTTTGTTTGGAGTAAATATAGTTCGCTTTCTGATAAAAGCAATCTCAGATACTAACTTTTCGTAAGATGATCCTCGAGAAATATTGACACAAAATCGGTTTCACCTTCAACTATTCTTTTATAAAAGAAGTTATGAATATCCATAGGCATATAATTAACCCTCATTGAGTATTCAATATCATTTCCATTAGTAATCTGAAAAGCACTTCTCAATAATAGATTTGTTAACCCACTTCCAAATTTCACTAACCCACTTTCATCTATCGAAATGAAGATATAAGACTTTCCTTCCTTGCTGTTAGAGAGAGTAATATTCCAGAAGAAACTAATGAACTCCCTCACAAGATTAGTGTTTTGCGGATCTTTAAAATGCTCCACAGACAGATGTGTTCGGTACTTAGCGAGTTCAAATTTCTTTAATAAGTCACTTGCTGCTTTAGTAATTTCTGTGTAAGCCTTTTCTACGGCGTCATTGGTTTGTTGAATTTCAGTGTTAACTAAAACGAGTTTAGTCTTTACTTTTTCTGTTGCTTTTGTTTTCATTTTGATTAATTTATGAGTGAATAATCGTTGATTTACAGGTTAATAAAGCCAAAAAAGCCACATTTTTTAGGTGTGGCTATGTTTTTATAGGATTCTAAAAAGGGGCGGTTTATAGCTCAGGCTATAGTCTTATAAGTAATTGATTTAATAAGCTAATAACCTAAGGAATTTGAAGAGACTTGATTTATAGCTCTGGAGAACTCACCGCTTGTAAAAATGTCACACGAGAATTTCACTGGAAGTTGCCCCTAATAAAAAGTAAGGGAGACAATCACTTTTCCCAGATCATAGTGAGGGGTTTGGGTTCCCTAGTGGGGGTGGGTTTAAAACACACTTGTAAATTTTTTTACTATAATTTTTTTTCGATGTCAACTCTTCTTTTCATAGGGCCGACTGCAAAAAAAAAGCACTGAGATTATCAGTGCTTAGAATCCAAAATTTTGAATCCCCCCTTAAAATAAGGTACTAGTAGTAATTTTGGATTAGGTTACCTGTTTTAGACTGTTTTGACCCCTATAAAACAAGAGTATTCTTTTAAATTTCAAGGATTAATTAAGCGGTTAGTTTTCTCATTAAAATTGTGTGTTTATCCTGGTTCCATTTCTCCATTGGAGTGATCCGTCCCAACAGCCCATGTAGCCTTTCATTGTTGTAGAACAGCACATATCTTTTCAGTATCTGCTCGATTTCTCCAAAGGTTCTGTAGTCCACTCTTTCAAACAGTTCTTTTTTCAGTATGCCATGATAAGCCTCGATATGAGCATTTTCCTCCGGTGTGGCCACATGTGTGAACTCTTGTTCGACTCCAATCATCCCAAGATACCCACGGACACTTTTAGCGATGAACTGGCTTCCGTTGTCACTTCTTATCACAACACTTTCCGGGTGCTGGTAATCTGAAAACATACTGGAGAGAAAGGCAATTATTTTTGTTTGCTTGATGCTAAAAGAAAAATAATCTTTCAGTATCCTTCGTGTGTGCACATCTATTATAGAAAGCAGATACGCGTTCTTGCCGGCGTTCGGGATCCAGACCATCTTTATGTCCATCTCCAGACATTGGAAAGGTCTGCAGGTCACTACTTTCCTGAATTTCACAAACTTGCGTCCCGAGCCACTTCTGCTTATACGGTTTTCCAGCTTCAGCAGACCCTCTTCCCGCATGATCCTGTAAAGCTTCTTATGATTGATCTCATAGCCGTCTTTCTGTAAGTAGGCGGTCATCAGACGGTATCCACAGTCTATAAATTCATGGCTCAGAAAAGCCTTTACGGAATCAGCCACACCTTTTTGACTGAGCCATCCCTTCGTTCGGTTGTAAGTGAACTCACTGGGCCTGTTGCCCTTTATTCCCAAACTGGGTGTACGTTAATAACTGCTGTGAACCATCCCTACCATGCTGATTATCTTCGATTTGCTGATCCTGTAACGTTGATGAACCCTGTCCACTAGATCTTTCTTGGATCGGATGTCCCAAACTTTTTTTTTAGGAGCTCACGCTGGACTTCCAGTTCGATCTCCTTGTTGCTCAAAAGCTTGCGCAGTATCCTGTTCTCTTCCTCAGCTTGCTTCAGCTCTTTGCTACGGTCATCGTATGTGACCTTCAGGCCTGCTTCGCCTTTAGTCTCATGCTTCTTTTTCCAACTGTAAAAAGTGCCGGTGCTGACACTGTATTTACGGCAAGCCTCCACAATTCCCAATTCCTCTGATTTAGCAAGGATTTCCAGCTTGTCTGCCAGACTCCATTTCTTGTACTTCATGTTTCAAATGTATTATTTGAAATTTAAAATAACACTCCGAACTTATTGGGGGCTAAAATACCCCATAAGATTTAATCCAGCTATTGAATCCCTAAAAATCTCTCCAAATTCAAAATCTGGGTATTTCCCACTTTCGACTGCATCAATTATTAATTGACCCATCCATTTAGATATGACTTGATCTGTAATGAAGTAATTCTTATTGCTAGGTCTGTTTGCTGTTCCTGAATTCTCCTTTATTCCAATTTGTATGGAGTGGTTACTCTCCGCCTGTTTAATTGCAAGAAGGAAGTTGGAGACTTCAATAGCTGTATTAATGCCATCATAGGTTTCTCTGTCCCAATGAAGAGCTTCATTTAAATTTTCATCTCCCACAAATATTACAACTAACAACTCGTCTTTTAATTCGCTTAATCCGTGCTTAGTAAAGACTGCTTCGAGTTTTTTCTGATATCTATCTCCATCTTCTTGATCAAAAACAGGTTCAACTGTCACATAACCTGCCTCTAGCGCTCGTTTCATTTGAAATGGATTTAGATAATTAGCGATTTTCTCTAAGTCTGGTTTCAGTTTTATCTTGGCAATGGATGACATAGTGTTAAGGTTGTTAGTTTGGAATTGAGTTATTTCCCTTTGCTTCTTTTCAAAGGGCTATCTTGCAAATGCAATATCCAAAATATTTGTTAATCTCTTAACTTAAGGGGACTTCTTGAGTTTTGGATATTGGCAGGGTGAATTATTCTCCACCCCGCCAAACAAATTAAGTCTGCAGACATTGAAGCACTTGAGTATTAAGATTGTCTATGACAGATTGATCAAATTCGTCCAAATATATGTTAGTGATCTTATTTCCATATTCATGGCCCAATGCTTCTGCGATCATCTCATTAGCATAGCCTAATCTCTTGGCTGTCGTTGCCCAAGTATGTCTAGAAACATATGTTGTTATTCGTTCAATATTTAAATCTTCAGACATTCTAGCCAAGTACTTATTAGTCGTTTTGATAAATTGCTTGATTAATTTTTTTGCTTCTAGTGAATCCTCGGCAAGTGTGTTTGGAAGTATGGGAAACAAGTAACGATTGTTCTGGCGTGCATAGATATCAAGGATACTTTTGGCTAACGGATGTATTCTTATGTTGTATTCTTTATGTGTTTTTCTTCTGCGATAAGTCAAACTGCCATTCTTCACATTCGTCGGTTTCAAGTAAGCCAGGTCGGTGAAGGACATACCTATTGTTGCTAAACTAAATAGGAAATAGTTTTTACTATGAAAGGACTGGCTGTTATAAGGAGTATCGAGCTCCTTTAATCTAGAAATATCTTTTATGAGGGCTGCTCTTTTGGATGTCTTTTCAGACTTAACTGTTATATCCAAGAACGGATAATGACTTCTTTCGATTAGTTTAGCTTTAATAGCTTTGTTATAGATGGCCCTAATAGTCCGTAAATAATTGCTTATTGTGTTTGTTTTCGCTCCGGACAACTTCAAACACTGATCAAAGCTCTCTAAGAAACTGTAATCAATTTCCACCAGTTTCACATTTTTATTACCTGCAAATGCTATCAGTCTATTAGCGGCGGTTTGGTAAACAAGTGCATTCCCATTTCTGTTCAATGCCTTTAGATTTTTAATAAGTTCATATGAGAATTCATTAAAGGTTGGTATTTTCACTTCTGGCCTAGGTTTAGATTGACTATCGAAGGCTTCTCGTAAGTTTTTGAAAGAGAAATTGTTGTTATCCTGGAGTGTTAGAATGAGCTTCTGTAAACCTAAAAAAAATGTATTTATTTGAAGATTTAGCTCGTGACAATTTGGGACATCGGTTTTGATGGTTCTTGAGTTACTGTCCCATTGATTGGGCCTTATTCTCACACCAGTATTATAACTTGTGTTTGTTTTGTTGCAAGTTATTACAACCACGATTGGATAGACCTCACTTGAAGTTGGTCTTTTGTCATTTAAAATTAGCTTGTAGTAAATCATAATTTTTTGATTATGATCTTCAACTGTACTATCTATGTACTATCTCAACGCTCAAATCCACTATTTTCGCGTCAGTTTTAATTCCCCCCAAACGCAAAAAAGCCTCTCAATTTGCATTGAAAGGCTTTTCTTTGGTGGGAGATACTGGGTTCGAACCAGTGACCCCCTGCTTGTAAGGCAGGTGCTCTGAACCAGCTGAGCTAATCTCCCTTTGGTTCTCCTTTTAACAATTTCGCTTTTTTAAAAGGCTTCTTCGTTGTTGGGAGTGCAAATATACACCCTTAACTCATTTTTGCAAGAGTTTTTTTAACTTTTTTAAGAAAGGACTTCCTGCAATACTTCATGTGATCGGATGTCACCAAACGACGCCGTATGTAAGGTATAGTAAATCAATATTTTATCCAGTATAGAGCGTCTAGTTTGATTGTCTAATTTTATCAAAAAAATATTTTCAAAAGGGGTGTTGAATAGGGAGATAAATAGGGCTGCGTCTTCCCGATTTAGATAATTCCGGTGGGCAGGTGCTGAAGTTCTAAATTCACCCTCCTGTAAATCAAAAAAGCTGTGGTCACTTTTGGTTTGCATACTCGGTGCAAATCCCAGGAATCTCGAAAGCTTCAATAAAAATGCCAGGTGAAAGTTGACGTTAACATCCCTGCACTCATCAAACCAGCTTATGGCACTGAAGATAAAGTCGAAAAGGTTTTCATCTGCCATCTGCTGCCGTATACTCTTGTACAGCACTTCATTTAGAAAGATGGTTACCGTGCTTTTGATAATGTCGTAAGGGATGCTGCTAAAGACTGGGGAGGGGCGAAGCTCGGAAACCCGCTGGATACCATGAGCCTGCTTGTGGTAAACAACCATATCCACCAGGTGGAGCGGTTGCAACATGTTCATGCTGATTTTTGCCCTGGGTTTCTTTACGCCGTTGATCAGGTAAGACTGGATTCCAAACCGCTCTGTAAAGATTTGTACCACAACACTACTTTCACCGTATAGTGTGGTCTTCAAAACTATTCCCCTGGTTTTATGCAGCATTTACAACTTCGGGATAAAAATTATGAATCCCATTATTGCCGCCAGTATTGCAGCTATTAGTACTGCTGCGGAGGCTATGTCTTTAACTATTTTCGCTTTTGGGTGTATCTCCGGGGAAACCAGATCCACCAATACTTCAATTGCGGTGTTGAATAGTTCTGCCATAATCACAATGCCTGATACGGCAATAATCCACAGCCATTCTGATAAGGACAAATGAAAGTGCCAACCTGCAAACGCTACGATGATTAAAGCAGCCATATGAAACCTGAAGTTCGCCTCAAATTTAAAAGCATATGCAATTCCTTCAAATGAATAACCAAAGCTTTTTAGGAATCTCCGCATCCTGCAAAGTACGGGATGCTGAGCTAAAAATCCAATTGTTTATTCATTAACCCTTACCTTTGTGCCAATTAATTGCCATGGCCGAGGAAAAGACAATATTGCACCCTAGAAATAAACACCGCTTTAGTTACGATTTTGTCGCACTGATCAAAAGTCTTCCTGCCCTCAAGCAATATGTAGCGGTTAATAAATATGGCAATGACTCTATTGATTTCTCCGATCCCGCTGCGGTTAAAACGTTAAATAGTGCGTTGCTTGCTAACTTCTACAATGTTCGTTATTGGGATATTCCAGAAGGTTATCTTTGTCCGCCAATCCCGGGCCGTGCAGATTATATCCATTATCTCGCTGATCTCTTGGAAGAGGAAGAAAATGTGTCAAAAGGTAAAATCGTAAAGGTTTTGGATATTGGAACCGGAGCTAATTGTGTTTATCCCATCATTGGTCATCAGGAATATGGCTGGACTTTCGTCGGAACAGACATTGACCCAATAGCTGTAAAAGCAGCCAAGGGAATTGTTGCAGCTAATGCTGATCTGGGTCCGTACGTTGATATCCGTCTTCAGCCAAATAAGAATCACATCTTCCAAGGCGTGGTTAAACCTGGCGATTCATTCAGTATCGCGATGTGCAACCCACCTTTTCATGCTTCAGCTGAGGAGGCAAACGCCGGAACTAAAAGAAAGCTACACAATCTAGGAAAGCATAAGGGGAAGGAAAATACTTTGAATTTCGGCGGACAAGCCGCTGAACTCTGGACGGAGGGTGGTGAACTAACCTTCATCAGGAAGATGATTGAAGAAAGTAAAGCTGTTGCCAGTCAGTGTAAATGGTTTAGCAGCTTGGTTTCCAAAAGCGCTAATCTTCCATTTATTTATGCTGCGCTAAATAGGGCACAAGTGACCTGCTTTAAAACTATAGATATGGCGCAGGGACAAAAGATTAGTCGCTTTGTAGTCTGGACTTTTAGCTAGTCAATCAACAGCGTCTCGTCATCATCCGTAAGGCTCAATTGAATGCTGTCTGTTCCGGCAATACCCTCAATAGATCCGCGGATGTGTGCTGCGTTTAACATCACTTTTTCCAGTTGCTTCTCTCTCGCTTTCCACATCTTTTCCATGGCATCACGTTCTCTTTGAATGGAGAGTTTCATGCTCATAAAGCCTTCTCGAATGGCTTTCCATTGCTCCGAAAATTCATTGCTGGTCAGGTAATCGTAAAGCATGTGCATCTTTTCGCCCCGGTTCTCCTGTGTTTTTGCAGCGCTGAATAGTTTTACGATTCCATCTCTCAAGATATAGGAAACGGCTTTTACTTCGTCAAATGAGCAGATCCATACGCCGTCTTTTTCTCCAAAGCAGTCCATACCTTTTGGATAACATTGCGTTACAATTACCGCAACATCAACACCAGTGCTGCGCATGTCTTTCTTTAGCTTTTCAATCCACTCCGTGGAGAAGTCTTTAGTTCGCTTGCTCTCATAAATGATCTTACCGCATTCCTGACCGAACTGGTTTCGTACATGGTGCACACAATCTGCGCCCCTAACGCCTTTACCGACTTCTGTTATCAGGTCGAACGGGAAAGAATTTCTTAACAATTCTTCGAGAATGAGTTCCTGCACTTCGCCCTGTAATTGCATAGAGCCCTGCTCGGCTTTGCGCTTCATTTCTTCAGCGAGTTTCTTTTGATCGTCAAGTTGTTTCTCCAACTCTTTTACCCTCAACTGGTGCTCTGTATCTTTAATGTTGTTCTTCTCTGCTTCCTGTTTGCGGATCTGATCTGCCATCTCTCCTCGCTGTTCTTGAAGTTTTCGCTGGATTTCTAATTCCATCTCCGCTTCTTTTGCTTTCATCGCTTCTTCCTTTTTGAGGAAATCAAGCTCTTTCGAACGGGCAAGCTTCAACTTTTCTTCACTTTCTTTCTTGGCACTTTCCGCCATCTGAAGTTGGTTTTCAAAGTCTGACGATATACTTTTACGCAGGTTTTCTTCCAGTACACGTTGCAATTGCTTCTTTTCTTCTTCTAATTTCTGCTCAAACTGTTGTGCTGTTTTCTGTTTTTGGTCCTCGAATAGCTTGGCTTGTTGTTGTTTTTGCTGTTCGTACAATTGTTCCTGTTGCTGCTGCTTCTGGGTAAAATCCGCAGCTTTCTTATTGAACTCTTCTTCTTTTTTTCTGGTGAAGCTTTGCATTTGCTCACGCAGGTCTTTCTTGTATTCTTCAGCCATTACCTCTTCCATCGGAAAGGAATGTGCACAATTAGGACACTTAATTTCTGTTGACATATGTTTAAAAGTTAATAGAAGAGTGCTGAGTTTAGCAGCTAACAAAAATACGATTATCTGGAGACATATAAACTCTCTGCAAATTTCATGGAGACATTTCTTGGTGCAGCATCGGCAATGCTGATGTTCATGGAACCATCAAAATCAATGACTTCTACTATGCCTAACTTGGTGCCAATTGTAATGTTTAATTTCTCCAGGTATTGAAGAAAGGGTGTAGCTGTGTCTTTTACAGCGGTAACGTGACAACTATCGTCCACTTTCATTTCTGATAGCAGGGTTTTAGGTACCTCCGGCATTTCGCCTTTTGCATTTGGGATAGGATCACCATGAGGATCAAACCGAGGGAAGTCAAGGAACTGTTCCAGCTTATCTACTAGTTTCGTAGATTGAATGTGCTCCAACTGTTCTGCTACCTCATGAACTTCATCCCAGCTAAAGTCAAGCTTTTCATAAAGAAAAGTTTCCCATAATCGGTGCTTCCGTAATATTTCAATCCCGTGGTGCTTTCCGGTTTTGGTGAGCAATATTTTCCCGTACTTCTGGTAGCTTACAAAATCCTTTTCCTTCAACTTTTTGAGCATGTCGGTAGCAGTTGCCGGCTTCACGCCAAGGTAAGCTGCCATTTCATTCGTTCCTGCTTCTTGCTTCTCCGCGTTTTGCGAAGTGAGTTTCAGCAGTGCTTTCAAATAGTTCTCTTCTGTAAAGGATAGCATACCTGCAAACATAAATAATTTGGAAGAGAACTAAGAAGAATATATATATCTAATATTATTTGTTAGATTAACCTAACAATATTAGTTTTGTGCTGTTATGATTAAAATTAGAAATATGAAAACATGGTTTACTTTCTTGTTAATGTTGTTATTGAGTTTAAGTTTTGCGCAAAAGGGATTTAGTCAGACGGGATCAATTAAGGGAAAGATTATATCCGAAGGTGAAGCGTTGTCTTCGATGAATATTTCTGTTATCGGGAATGAGCGCATCGCAAAATCTGATAGTGCTGGCAATTATAGTTTTCTTAATATTCCTGTTGGGGAATATCGAATACAGGTGACTGGAGTAGGCTTTAAGAAGATGGATAAATCAATAAGGGTGCTAAATGACGAACAGACAGTTCTTAACTTCGATCTGAGTAATTTCCAAACGAGTTTAGAGGAAGTGGTTGTAACTGGAACCTTGAAGGCTGTGAACAGGTTAGAATCTCCTGTTCCGGTAGAGGTTTATACGCCGGGTTACTTTAGGATGAACCCAACGCCTAGTATCTTCGACGCGCTGCAGAACGTGAATGGGGTGAGGCCACAGTTGAACTGCAATATTTGCAATACGGGCGACATACATATTAATGGTTTGGAGGGGCCATATACTATGATCCTGATTGATGGAATGCCAATAGTTAGCAGTTTATCAACAGTTTATGGTCTTTCTGGTATTCCCAATTCCTTGGTGGAGCAAATCGAGATCGTAAAGGGACCTGCATCATCTTTGTATGGGAGCGAGGCAGTTGGCGGTTTGATCAACATCATCACAAAGAAGCCGCAGAATGCCCCTAAGTTTTCTGCAGACTTTTTTAGTACGTCTTATCTGGAGCACAATGCCGATCTTGGCTTTAAGTTTAATGCAGGGAATAGGGCAACTGTTCTGACCGGATTAAACTATTTCAATTATTCAAATCCGGTAGATCATAACCACGATAACTTTACGGATGTGACCTTGCAAGACCGGATTTCAGTGTTTCAGAAATGGGAATTTAAACGAAAGGAAGACAGGAAGTTTAGCCTGGGCGCGCGTTACCTATATGAAGATAGGTGGGGTGGCGAAATGCAATGGAATAAGTCTTACCGTGGTGGAGACCAAGTATATGGTGAAAGCATTTATACGCGTCGTTATGAATTGATTGGTAATTATCAATTGCCGGTTAAAGAGAAAATATTCTTAGGTTTTTCGTTAAATAAGCACAATCAGGACAGCCGTTATGGAACTACCTCGTATATCGCTGAGCAGCAGATCGGATTTGGACAAGTTACCTGGGATAAGACAACTGGAAACCACGATTTATTATTTGGTGCCGCTTTGCGATACACGTTTTACGACGATAACACCCCGGCAACTACCGGATTAAACCAGGCAATAGCAAAGAAAACATGGCTACCTGGGTTATTTGTTCAGGATGAAATTACGGTAAACAAGCAGCATAAATTATTGATCGGTTTTAGGTATGATTATAATTCTGTGCATGGAAATATATTAACGCCTCGGGCAGCATACAAATGGAGTATCAATGAGAATAATATCCTACGACTTAATGCTGGAACAGGATTTAGGGTGGTTAACATTTTTACGGAGGATCATGCTGCGTTAACCGGAGCAAGATCGGTAGAGATACCCAACAAGTTAAAACCGGAAAAGACTTATAACGTAAATTTGAACTACCTGAAAAAGATTTATACAGAAAATGGGAATTTCATAGGGATAGAGTCCTCTGCATTTTACACCTACTTTAATAACAGAATTATCGGAAACTTTGATGCCGATCCCAATAAGATAATTTATGACAACCTAAATGGCTATGCAGTTAGTAAGGGATTTAGTACAAATGTAGATGTTACTTTTAATAGCGGACTGAAGCTGATTTTAGGGGCAACTTATCAGGATGTTGCTACGGTGGAAGACGGGATAAAGACCCAGCAGATCCTTACGGAGAAAGTGTCTGGTAATTGGGCTGTTTCATACAAAATCCGTCCGTTGAAACTTTCGATTGATTATACTGGTAATATTTATAGTCCAATGCGCCTGCCTTTGTTAAGCGCAACCGATCCAAGGAAAGAATTTTCGCCTATTTGGAGTATCCAGAACATCCAGTTTACGTATGCTGGTCTTGACAGGTTTGAGCTCTATGGAGGGGTAAAGAACTTATTGAACTGGACACCAAATAAGGGGAACCCTTTCATTATTGCCAGGGCAAATGACCCATTTGATAAAAATGTGCAATTGGACGGCGGCGGAAAAGTTATAGTTTCTCCAGATAACCCCTACGGACTAACTTTTGACCCTAGTTATGTGTACGGACCCAACCAAGGAATCAGGGGATTTTTTGGCATTAGATTTACAATTAAATAAATCCAATAGTTTAACTTTATGGCATGATTTACCAATCTACTTATCAGGCAGCCCGACTAATTGCGGAAAAAGTTGAATCAATTTTTGCCGCACATTTGAGCGCTGCCCAGGAAAGTGGAGAGGATGATTTGGCTCCTTTACCAACGGCTCGAGTGGTAGAATCTATTTTAGATGCTACATTCTGGGCTAGCCTTCGTAAGGAGGAAGGGCATTCGCCTAAGATTTCGTTGGCCTTTTTGCCTCCAAAACAAGCAGGTAATCCTTTAATCTTTAAGCAAAAACTTCCTTTAACACCTGGCATGCTTACAAAGCTTGCGCCGGGGATTGAGCGGGCAGGTATACACCTCGGCATCTGGATTGAGGAGGATGAACTTTATATTTGGGGAACCACAGTTAGTATCCCTAATTTTTGTTTTGTAGTTGACGTTTCTGAGCCTGCTTTGCTGGTGATAAAACACCGTCGCATCTATGGCTTTGGGAAGTTTACTAATATTGCTGTCCTTAAAGGTGATCAAGTAAAGATGGTAGACAGCCAGTCTACCAGTCTACCAGATTGTCCACCAATGTTGTTATCCTTACTGGATCTTACTGCTCCTTCCTATTGGAATGATTCTGTCAATGTTCTGATTCAACTTGCGGTATCAATGAGGGCGCATGGTAGAGGTGGAACCTTACTTGTTGTGCCTGGGGAGAGTGGTAATTGGCTCCAGTCGATTATTAAGCCGATTCAGTATTACGTTCAGCCTTCGTTTAACGGACTGTCTAAGCTGTTACAACAAGAAAGAAAGGAAGCCAGCCAGATCTTTTGGCAAACTGCTTTAAAGCGGGAGGTAGAGCATCTTGCAGGCCTGACTGCGGTGGATGGGGCAACTATAATTAGTGATAAATATGAGTTATTAGCCTTCGGTGCAAAGATCGGGCGCGCTAAGGGGAAAGATAATATTGATGAGATTTCATTTTCAGAGCCTATTGAAGGGGGCAATGCTGTCGTAGTTCATCCCGCAAAAGTGGGTGGAACAAGGCATTTGTCTGCCGCACAGTTTGTCCATGATCAGAAAGATGTTACCGCATTAGTTGCCTCTCAGGATGGTCACTTTACAATTTATGGTTGGTCTGAATTACAGAACAGAGTACAAGCACATAGGATAGATACGTTATTGCTATAATTATCCAAAAACGAACGCTCCCACAATCACCATCGCGAATAGTGCGATAACAACTATACGGTCGGCCATGATCCACTGATTGCGGCTTAATGCTTTCGTTGCTGTTTCTTCTTTTTGCCTTGCAAATGCTTGAAAAATTGTTGGTGATTTAATAAACATAGGTAGATGTATTAGATTTGCTTACACTAGTACAAAGCGCAAGCCAAATAACTTTTCCTCCCTTAAAATGTTAATAACTTTTCCTTGCAATTGTCGTTTTCCATTAATCTTACCTGTTTCTTACAAATAGTCGCTGATTAGTAATGCTTTACTTCCATTTTATTAGATCACTGTATTCTTTTGTGGACTAGATGTAAGCACTCTTTCAGCCGTCTACTGTTTTCCTAATAAAAATTATTAATTTGATTATTAGATAGTTATAATTTAATATAGTACTATGTATTGCATATTACTATATTAAACATATATCTTTGTATTACTATGATAGCAGAAAATACACAAACGCAAATGCGGAAGGGCATACTGGAGTATTGTGTTCTCCTGATCATATCAAAGGGCGAGATTTACGCTTCAGATATTATCGCAGAACTAAAGTCGGCCAAGCTGTTGGTAGTGGAAGGTACGCTGTACCCTTTACTTACCAGATTAAAGAATAACGGACTCCTTAGTTACAATTGGGTGGAATCTACTTCCGGTCCCCCCCGTAAATACTACGTGCTTACAGAAGGTGGGAAAGCTATTCTTAACCAGTTAGACAATACCTGGAATGAGCTGTCCAGTGCCATTGAAACTGCGAAGCATGTCGCCGACAAACCATCTAATAACTCTATTAACCTCAACAAGTAATGAAAAAAACATTCAACATTAATATTGGCAACACCATCATACACATTGAAGAGGATGCCTATGAAATCTTAACCGTTTATTTAAATGACGTTAAGTTCCATTTTGCAAAAAGCGCGGATAATTTCGAGATCGTTACAGATATCGAAAACCGAATTGCCGAGATGTTTACAGACATTCTACAGTCACAACAAAAGCAAGTTATTGACATTTTAGATGTGCATTCTGTAACACAACGAATGGGATCTGTAGCCGATTTTGAGAGCGAGGAAGCAGATGGTGATCAGCAAGATTCGGCCGGTCATTCTTACGGTCAGGTGAAGAAGCTGTATCGGGATACTGACCAGGCAATAGTAGCAGGTGTTTGTGCTGGCCTGGCACATTACCTGGATATGGAGGATAGGTGGATCAGGCTAGTTGCTATCCTTACAGTGATGTTAGGTGGCTCTGGCATTCTCGCTTATATCGTTCTTTGGATCATGATTCCGAAAGCAGAAACTAAGTCTGAGAAAATGGCCATGCGCGGAGAGGAAGTAAATCTTCGGGGTTTTGCGAATAGCTACCTGCATCCCTTCGTGATGAAATCGCGTGGTTTCTTGGCAGAAGCATTTGATCTTTTAGGTAGGTTCGTTAACGGTACTGGAGGCATCATACTTAAGATTGGTGCAATATTTATTATTACCATTGGATCGTTTATGCTTATCAGCCTCCTGGTAACTGTGGTTGCTTTTGTTGGCATCTGGGATTCGGAGGTTACGCATATGTTTCCATTTAGTATGGTAAATGAAGAATACCTGAACATTTTAACCCTTGGAGCGTTCTTGACTATCGCGATTCCTTTGTTAGCCCTCCTATTATTCACGGTAAGGGTTGCCTTTACCAACAGACCTGTGAATAAAACATTTTCATTGGTGCTGCTGATCTTTTGGTTGACGGGTGTAGGTATTACGATATTTCATGTGGCAAAGATTTCATCCGAATTCAAGGAGAGTGCAGAATTCGCGCAGTTTTCTGAGCTGAAACCTTATGGAGAATATACCTTGCAAATTGACAGGACAAGATTTTTTACTAAGGAGGACAGTCTTCAATACCATATTGATCCGAGCAATTATAAGGGGAGAAAAATCCTGTCGGCCAGTTATAATGACTTTGATATGCCTAGAAGTGTAGCGCTTAGTATTGAGAAAAGCGATAATGGAAAGATATCTATGAGTCAGAATTTCAGCGCTAAAGGTTTAACATTTGAAGAGGCACTGAAGAATGCCCAAAACATACATTATAGTTTTGTGCAACAAGATTCCATGCTCACTTTTAACCCTGCTTTACATCTTAAAAGGAATACAAACTGGCGCGATCAGGAAGTTAAGATGGTGCTGAGAGTACCGGTAGGTACAAAACTGAAAATTAACAAGGAGTTTAGCAGTTACCTACGCTTATACGGATATTGGGACTGCGACCACGAGGAGAGTAATAATTACACAGAACTAATGATGACGGCTGATGGAGTAAAATGTCAGCATGAGCATGTGCAAGAACTTAATGAGGAATAAAGAATTGGTAAAGTAGCGATTGGTTGCAATCGCTACTTTACTGTATAACGGTAAACTGACCGGGCGACATTACCCAATTTATCAATACCCTCAACTACGACGCGGTAAGTTCCATTGCCATCACCATTATAATACTCCAAGGACAATGGCTCTGTAGTTGCTGCGGTGGTTGCCAATTTAGAATTCCAGTATATTGTACTACGAAGATCATTAAAGTTATAGGTGTTTGCCGCATTCACATATTTTGGTGAATAAAACTCACGTTGCTTACTGAAACCTTTCGGTTTAAATTTAAGCAAGTTTGCCTTAGGCATCATGCTTTTTAGCTCTTGCAAACTGATTTTTGTCCCCTTAGGCTTGGCCTTCATGTTGATAATTACTAAGCCATTCGTATTATATAACCTGTTTATGGTGCCAAGTTCATCTCTAGGGAAAACCTCCACGCTCTCAATGTCCTCTGCACTTACTGAAAGCAAACTGAAGTAATCAATAGGAGTGGCATCAAGGAAGATTTGCACAGGCACTTTTTTGCCTTGCTGATAATCCCTGCTCACGTAGAAATTGTTTTCGAAGTAAGTTAGTCCGACTGCCATTCCTTGTAAGCAGATAGCGACGGAATTACATCCTTTAAATCGGTCACCCTCAATGGTATTTCCGGTGATGTTACTCAATCCTATAAAAGCACTGTGGTCTGAGTGACTTGGGCGTTTAACTTTTGCTCCTTCAATTTTAACCTCTTTCAATGTGGTAAGATAGTTGTATTGTTTTTTGCTATTCGCCAGGTAGGGGGCTAGTGCACTGTCAATGTTCGTGATTTCATCAGGGCCATGGATATTCTTGGTTATCGGAGCAGTAGGCTGACCATCTAACAGGATCATGAGACTAGAGCCACCTGCACTATACTTTGCATTAATGATTACTTCTGCCGAATCTGGGATGTTGAGGTTATTAAATACAAAAAGTCCTGAAGGATTTGTTACCGCATCCGCTCCGAATTTCGTTTCTGCGATCGTCATTCTTAACGCACCTTTTTTTACCGGCATTCCTGTACGATCTCTCAAGGTACCTGTAACTCTTAACCCTTGTTCTGGTAATAAAGTAGATGGTGGGAACTTTGTAGCCATCACATCTTTATAATTAAACCTTCTAAACCCCTGGGTAAGCAACAGCACATCAAGGTCTGCCGCCTTCTTTTCATCCGGTTTATTGAAATAATAGTTAGGCTTTTCAACATAGCCCTTTAGTTCAGACGTAAGTAATACCGAGCTTAGGATCGTTCGTTCAGAATCTTCATCAACCGGAACTTTTTGTTCATCAGTAACAGAAACAGAGTAATTTCCATCTGCGAATGTGGTGCCGTTTTTACCTGCAACCGAAAGCTTAACCTTTTGACGCGGCTTATAGGCTGCAAGGTCTGTTTTTACAGATATAGTCAAGGCATTGTTCTGCGGAATAAACGAAAGACGCTCGCTGATTGGCTCCCCAAGATTGTCAAATAAAGTGATCTGCGCTATTCCTGTCGGCAATTCTTTCTTAGGTACTTTGGCGAGGACCAACTGTGTTTTAAGACTTGTTTTTGCCGCATAGGTAATGACTCCGTTGTTTGTTACCACAATGAACATACGTTTGTCCTTGTTGGCATTAAAATAGGTTTCATTGGCAACAATTTTTACGGAGAGTTCTGTCGGTTCAGTATTGGCAACCTGAATTGCAACTCCGGAAGGTAATGATTTAGGAAGATCATAGCTTTTCACTATACCATCTTTAAAGGAAATGGTTGCCTTGTACGTTTTGCCTTTTTCAGAATTAAGATAGAAAGACCCCATGCCTAAATGCGATGAGGTAAAAGTAGTCATGCTGTTTCCCTGATTGTCGGTTACAGTTCCTTTAAGATCTGCACCCAAGCCAGTACTATTTAATGCTTTAAAACCGATTCGGGTGGCAATACCAGAGATGAGCTCCCCGCCCTCAGGGAAAAATTGAAAGTCGTAGTCGCTCTGAGATGGTTGTATCTTAAAGCGTGATGGAGCCATATCGTCCAGACCTAGTGTTATTTCGGTAAGCAGCTCCCCGTTTGTTATCGGTTCATTTTTCTTCGCATCGATCTTTACCTTCAGAAAGCCGTTTTGATCAGTCGTTCCTTTTCCTTTGTTGATGATGTCAAAGTTGGAAAGGACTTTCCAGGTAACGGCCTTACTAGCCTGCACCACACCATCTTTATTCTTAAATTGAACAAGCGCATCTATCGTCTGGTTCTTTTCTGTTTGTGTTGTTTTATAACTAAACTGGGTAATCAACTGCTTGTTTACCGCTTCTCCGATTGGTATCGTTTTGTTGAAGAAATAGTCTTCTGCATCATTCATCATCCAAAGCGTATATGCTTTGATGTAGTAATTTCCTTGCTGATAGTTGCCGGGTACGATAGGTACGTTTCCTGATGCTACACTATTGACGACAGGTAATTTAATGCTTTGAACGAGTGAATCTCTGGAATTGATGACATCTACATATACAATTTTACTCAGCAAAGAAGGCATGTTTGTTTCCATAGTAAGGTAGGCCTTAAACCAAATGGTATCACCTACGCTATAGTACGGTTTGTCAAAATGGACGTAAACCTTTTCCGAAGGATGCTGATCGGAGAGTTTTTTGGACTGGCCAATTATTTTTTCAAGTACGATACTGTCCTGCTGTTGGGCTTGGGCATTCAAATTTAATGCAGTAGTGAGTAGAAAAAGTGTTATAACGAAGTTAAAGAATCTCATTGATTGACTGTAAGCTGTAAAGATGCTAATATATTCATTTAAGAACTGAATCGCTCACAAGCCCAATATCTTTAACATTTTTTGACAGTTTGGGTAGGGGAGCGGAAAGCGCAATTGAACTGTCCAGTACTACTTATATTCGATTAAAAAATCTGCTAAAGGAGTACGTACTTTCTTTAATTTTACCAACCAATCACCAGCTTCATCTCTATATCCCAGTGGCAATAGGGTAGTGCTTCTTAAGCCGAGTGACTTTAGATCTAGGAGCTCATCTAGTTTGGTAGCATCAAATCCTTCCATAGGAGTTGCATCAACTTTCAAAACCGCTGCTTCTGTAATTGCTACTCCAAAACCAATATAAGCCTGTTTTGCAGCATGTGTAAAACTTTGTTCAGGACTCATTGATGTAAAGTTTGCAACCATGGAGTTAACGAAGTCTGCATTTGCAGAATCTGGTAATCCACGTTCTTTATTGGCATGCGCATATACCTCTCTAACACGTTCTTCAGTGTAATTATCCCATGCGGCGAAAATTAGCAGGTGAGAACAGTCTGTGATTTGTGTTTGCCCGTAAGCTATTGCTTTGATTTTTTCTTTCCATTCTGGATTTGTTACTACGATCACCTTAAAGGGCTGTAATCCTGAAGAGGTTGGAGCCAGATGTGCTGCGGCAATAATCTGATCTACTTTTTCTTGTGGCACTTTTTCGCCATTCATTTTTTTCGTTGCGTAACGCCAGTTAAGTGCTTCTCTTATGCTCATAATATTCTTTATTTAATCATTATTACCGCTTTTAAATAACAGTGTTAGCAAATGTACTTACGTTAACGATTGGCCAGAAATACCGTTTACAGTTATGACTTTTAAATGATAAGCTCTATTTTTAAACTATTTCAGCTAGAGCGACGTTATTTATTATGCATGCATAAAGATGCCTGCGCCAAATAATCATTTAAACTCGAAGCAATGAAAAAGTCGATCCCAATTATCATTCTATTATCCATTATGGCCGCATGCTCATTTGCACAGGAGAAGGGGTTTTATATCAAGCCAACAGGTGGGTATTTCATTAAAGTTACCCCTGTAGAGTTCCCCGCAATTAACGGAGCTCCTGCGCGTGACAAGACCACAACAATTACCGGCACCGGAGCTGGGGCAACGTCTACAGTTTCTGAAACGGCCTTAACAGGGTCTTTTGGACAGGGGTTTAGAGCAGGTCTAGTTGGGGGATACCAGTTCAACAGCGTGTTAGGATTGGAGCTTGGTGTCAATTATTTCAACAGTGCAGAACAAGACATGATGAAACAAAATGTTTTCAACAACGGTGTGAATGTATTGAACTTGCATACCATTGGTAAAGTGCGAGCGCTTGACCTGGCACCCGCTTTGGTATTTAGAATACCATCAACTGGTAAATTCCAGCCCTACACAAAAGTAGGTGTGATCATTCCAGTTGCGGGTTATTTACAAATTAATACCTCGGTAAATGATCAGACTGGTCAGGTCGCTGCTTCTCAAGGGATAGCTTCCGCACCAGGAACACGTACTAATTTGGCGTTGAATCGTGAGGAGAAGATTAATCCTAATGCGACAATTGGCTTTCAAAGCGCATTGGGCTTTGACTACAAGATTAGCAATCGCGTAAGTGTATTTTCTGAGCTTGAATACAGGAATGTTTCAGTAGGGGGAAAGGACAAAGAGCTTGAAAAGTATGATGGTACGGCCACTGTAGTTTTGAATGCTACCAATGCCCCAGCAGGGTCGAGAGCACTTACGTTAAACGACCAACCTAAAGGGGATCGGGAAGTGAATTATCATAAAACTATAAATTCTGGTATGAATGTTAAAGGATCGGCCAATTACGACCCGACTAAACCTTCGGATGAATTAAGGTCTTACATTAATATTGGCGGATTAGGATTAAATGTAGGACTCAAAATAAAAATTTAGGGCTGTTAAAATGGCTATGGTTTGGCTACCATTGAAAACTATTTGATGAAATAGTTAATCTTCCTCCTCGAGGTAGATCTCATGGACAAGGAACTTGACATTAGGACTTGGTTCCAGAAGATCTTCAACATCTTCAGAATCGATGTGATAAATGGTATCGCCGGAATCGGGAATTTCAGAATTAGGAATTAATTCAAAGAACTTTATTGCGAGCTCGCTATCTAATTCGACAAGCTTGATATACGTAATTCCATTTTGCTTCCAGTCTATTAATATCTGAGCGTTAAACAATTGATAAGGGTTTTCATTTTCCATTGACAGTAAAGTTAATGTATTTGAAAACCCTTATATGTTTTACTGACTAGTTTTTCAACTTGTCTTTAAATATTTTTTCCAGTTTTTCCATTTTCGGTAGAATCACCGCACGGCAGTATGGCTGGCTACCATTTCTGTTGTAATAATCCTGGTGGTAGTTTTCTGCCACATAGAATGGAGCAGATTTAGTGATTGCCGTAACAACAGGTTTACCGAACGCGTTTTTTGTATTGAGCTCTTTTTTATACTTCTCAGCAGTTGCTTTTTGAGCGTCACTATGGTAGAAGACTACAGAACGGTATTGGGGGCCTACATCTGCACCCTGACGGTTCAAGGTTGTTGGATCATGTGTTTTCCAAAACACCTCCAATAATTCTTCGTAACTTATTTTTGCTGGATCATAGGTCAGTTCAATCACTTCGGCATGTCCTGTTGTTCCTGTACAAACATCATCATAGGAAGGATTAACAACATCGCCGCCTTCATATCCAGACCTCACAGTTACCACACCTTTAAGTCGTTGAAAAACCGCTTCTGAACACCAAAAACATCCGTTACCGAAAGTTGCTTTCTCTAATTTTTGTTTTTGGGCGTTGACGGTACTTACTGATAATAATATCAACGCAAATGCTAATAACTTTTTCATGCTTTTATATTTATCGGGAGTTACTTAATAAGTAAAACTACGTAAGCTCCTAATAAATAGATCTGCTTTTGAGACAGGAGGTTCTAAGTTTACAATCAACTGATAATGATTTTTACTCCAATTTCTCGCAATAATACTAAAAAAATTAGTATTATTGCAGTATGATTTCGCTAACTGATCCTAAAGATGAAACTAATGCCACATGGCTAAACGATCTTTATAAGGGCCTGAACACGGAAGTTTACAATGATCCGCTTTACGTCTATGCAAATCAGAAAATGGCTTTGTTAATTCGTGAGCTGTTAGACGATGGTGCATTAACAGAGGCGGAACTTTTGAAAGATGATACCTTCATCCTTAACAAGATCAGAAGCATAGTACGAGGTTTTGAAGCCATTAAAGCTATTAAAATGCAGAATGGTTACGCGGATTTTAAACGTAAAGGCAGTACTTTGAAAATAAAGCATAGATACCTAAAGCATCTGTTTTTAAATAACAGTATTCCTTTTTATTAACAATAGTTCCTAGATTTGTGTTATCACTATAAAAACAGAATGATATGTCAACACCTTATATTCCAAGTTTAGATTTGAACTCCTATATCAATGGAGACGATGTACAGCGTAAAAAGTTCTCAGATGAATTAGGTAGGGCATTTAATAATTCCGGTTTTGTCACCATTACCAACCATGGGGTAAGTCAGGAACTAATCGATAAACTTTACGAAAATATACAAGCAGCATTTAGTCTGTCTACGGATCAAAAGCAGCAATATGAAAAAGTTGAACTTGCCGGTCAGCGGGGCTATACAAGTGCTGGTAAGGAAACTGCCAAGGGTGCAAAAACAGCAGATTTGAAGGAATTCTGGCAAATCGGTCAGGAGGTGTTAGATGATGATCCGATAAAGTTCGACTATCCTGAAAATGAGTTTTTGGCAGAAATACCAGGGTTTAATGAGGTCACGAGAGAGATCTATCAGAGATTGGAAAGCAATGGTAAACACCTTCTCCGTGCGATATCAACCTATCTGGAGTTACCGTTTGACTATTTTGATCAGCATGTTCATAATGGTAATTCCATATTAAGAGGTATTCATTACTTCCCAATTCCTGATCCTGATGCTTTGCCAGACGATGCTGTACGTGCTGGTGCCCATGAGGACATTAATTTAATTACACTATTGATTGGTGCGAGTGCCGATGGGCTGGAAGTATTAACGCGCAGCGATGAGTGGCTGCCTATAAAGGCACAACATACTGATATTGTGGTAAATGTTGGTGATATGTTACAAAGATTAACAAATAATAAGCTAAGATCCACTACTCACCGTGTAGTTAATCCGCCTCTTGAGCTGATGAAAACTTCCAGGTATTCTGTTCCTTTCTTCCTGCATCCACGATCTAATATGAGCCTTGCCAGTTTAAAATCTTGCATTGACGAGGAGCACCCTAAAGTTTATACGGATATGACTGCTGGGGAGTATCTTGATGAAAGGTTGAGAGAGATCGGCTTGAAAAATTAAGCCGACTCTTGGCCTTAACCACCTGACCCCAAAATGACATCATTTAGCACCCTTGTCAATGGCTCTATTGATCACATCCTCAATCCTTCCCCTAATTTTCATATTTCCCAGTTTATCTGATACACTAGGATTTACCCTGTTCGACAGAAAAACATACACCAATCCTCTTGAAGGATCCACCCATACGCATGTCCCGGTATATCCAGTATGACCATAGGTTTGGGGAGATGCCAGTTCTGAAGGGTAGGTTTTGCTCAAGTCTGGATCCCAACGGTCGAATCCCAATCCTCTTCTACTTACAGGTGATTGCTTTTGGGTGAACATATCTACAGTAGCGGGTTTAAAATACTGCGTTCCGCCATACGTACCTTTATTTAATAACATTTGATAGATGATCGCCAGGTCATTAGCACTGGAGAATAGTCCAGCATGACCAGAAACTCCCCCAACCAAAGCGGCGCCTTGATCATGTACATATCCTACTAACAATGTTTTTCTAAAATATATATCCTGTTCGGTAGGAATGATCTGCTCTCTGGTAAATCTGTTTCTTGGTAAAAAGCCTGCGGTTTGCATACCGAGTGGCTTGTAGAAGTTATCTATTACATATTGGTTTAGCGGAACTCCACTAAGGCGTTCCACAACATCTTTCATCACGTACATGCTAATGTCGCTATATACGTACTTTCCCCTGGTTCTTATTGGCGCAGTAAGCATTTTAGGCCACATAACATCTTTAAAGTAATTTTTGCGGACATAATAGTTGTCGGCCACTTTTGTTGGAAAAGCGGCGCTTGAATCTCTACTGTAGTCGCTTGTCGTCAATGCATTATGAAATGGGATGTAAGGAATAAATCCTGCCTGATGTAGCATTACCTCACGAACCAATATTGGATTCATTGGACTTTCGCGCGCTTTCGGAATATATGCCCCGATGTTGGTGTCAAGGTTTAATTTTCCTTCCTCATACAACCGCATTACAGTAGGCGTCGTTGCAGTAGTTTTTGTTAGCGATGCAAGGTCAAAAATATCAGTGACCTTATCTGGAAGATTGCTGTCATAGGTATGGCTTCCATAAGCCTTATTGAATATTACTTTGCCATCTTTCACTACAAGTACTACTGCTCCCGGCGTGGCTTTGGCGTTGATCGCTTCATTTGCAATGGCATCGATTCCCTCAAGGTCATCCGAATTCACATTGGCATCTTCGGGCAAGGTGTATTTCAATCGTATTGGGGTTGTTGTATAGCCAGATCCTGCAGTATATTTTGGCGACAATGCGGTTATCAGACGTTTGTTAACACCGATTCCGCCAAAAATTGCTTGTGGGATAATTTCGGCAGACATAGCGTTGTTCTGCTCGGTCCAGATTATAGGGACGTGTAGGGCATCAAAAGCTGTAAGGCCGCGGCCGTCTCCAAATAATGCGATGATCACCTGCTTACTTTTCGCCAGACTAACGATGAAATTAATGTTTCTTGCATCATTGCTCGCTGCGGATGTTAGCGGAACTATGATTGTATTAAAATATTTCAAATCATCTTCCAGATCGTTAAGCGTGGTTAAATTTTGATAGTTATTGGAGTTGAAAGAACTAATTTTTGTGTATTTGTTGAGTAGACTATCGAAAGCTGACGCGTATGGAAAACCAATACTCACTGATGCAATCGTTAGTTTTTCAAGTTGTTTTACAGGAATTATATTTTCGTTGTTATTGAATAAGACCAGATTGGCCGATATATTGTTTAGGCCGGCCAGCCTCTCCATATTATCTTTATTTTTTTGTGCACAGGCATTAAACGAGCATAAAATGAGCAGGCCGAAGATGATTTTGTTCATATGGTTAAATATATAAAAAGCATACCAATTGGGGGCTTTGTAACCCAATTATGTCAAAAAGATGGCTAGAGATGCATCTTATTTTGCGTAAATTAGCAGCTTTTACCAAAGAATATACATGTCAGATATTATACAGCTTTTACCCGATAGTGTCGCCAATCAAATTGCAGCCGGTGAGGTTGTTCAGCGACCGGCATCGGCAGTAAAGGAACTTCTGGAAAATGCTATTGACGCTGGGGCGAACAAAATACAATTGATTGTTAAAGATGCCGGCAAAGCATTGATACAGGTGATAGATAACGGTTGCGGAATGAGTGTTACGGATGCGCGTATGTGTTTCGAACGGCACGCAACATCAAAAGTAAGAAAGGCAGAAGATTTGTTTGCAATTCGCACCATGGGTTTCCGTGGAGAAGCAATGGCTTCCATTGCTGCAATTGCTCAGGTGGATATGAAAACCCGTCGCCATGACGAAGAATTGGGAACTCTTATAGAGATTGAGGGCTCTGTATTTATCAAACAGGAGCCTGTAGCTACCTCGCAGGGAACCAGTATTTGCATTAAAAACCTTTTTTATAACACCCCGGCGCGCAGGAATTTTCTAAAAAGTAATCCGGCAGAAATGCGCCATATCATCGATGAGTTTCAGCGAGTAGCTATGGCACATCCAGGGGTAGCTTTTAGCTTACACCATGATGGGGTTGAGATCTATAGATTGCCCGCCTCTGCATTAAAGCAACGCATTGTGCATCTTTTTGGTAACAATTACAATGAACGGCTGATTCCCGTTGAGGAAGAAACAAGCATCATAAATCTGAAAGGCTTTATTGGTAAGCCTGAGTTTGCTAAGCGTACCCGGGGCGAGCAATTTTTCTTTGTAAACAACCGTTTTATTAAAGATCCATACCTGAACCACGCTGTGAACAGGGCCTACGAAGAGCTGCTGCCAGACGACAACTTTCCGCTGTATGTGTTGTTTATCGACATAGATCCGGCGAAGATTGATGTCAATGTACATCCTACGAAAACGGAAATAAAGTATCTGGAGGAGAAGTCAATTTATGCAATCCTGCATTCCGCGGTTAAACGCTCGCTAGGAAGGTTTAATATTAGTCCGACCATCGACTTTGATCAGGAAATAGGTTTCAGCGCGATGATCACGCATAAATCACCAGAAGAAATCGTTCCGCCGAGCATCAGTTTTAATCCGGATTTCAATCCATTTGCAGAGGAAAGGCCTTTTAGAGAAAAGGCTTACGCTAGTTTTAGTAAGAGCTATGGTGGTGGCGGCGGGATAACACCTAGCACAAAGAATTGGGGTTCGCTGTATGAGATTTCGAAGGATCAGACACTTGAGCAGCACAGCCTTAAGTTAAATGAAGATGAGCAACAGATTCCGGCTCAGAAGCAGCTGATGCAATTGCATAACCGATACATCATTTCGCAAATAAAATCTGGCTTAATGTTGATTGATCAGCAAGCGGCTCATGAACGCGTACTTTATGAGCGATTTCTACTTCATTTGGAGGATAGGAAAGGGGCTTCACAACAAAGTTTGTTTCCACAAACTGTGACTTTAAGTCCGAATGATTATGAGTTGGCGAAGAGCCTTCTTGATGACATTAAAAGTTTAGGCTTCGAAGTACGTGAATTCGGGAAAAATACGTTAGTCATTGAGGGAATTCCTGTTGATCTGGGTAGTGCAAACTTTAACGAGACGCAGCTGTTTGAGCATTTGATTGAAGGCTTTAAAAACTCCCAGCAGGATCTGAAGTTGGACAAGCGGGATGCGTTAGCGAGAAGTATGGCCAGAAACAGCGCTATTAAGAGTGGTACAGTTTTGGGTCAAGAGGAAATGAATACTTTGATAGAGCAACTTTTCGCCTGCAAAACACCTAACTTTAGCATCAGCGGAAAGCCCGTAATTCAGACCATTGCATTGCTTGAGCTGGATAAGAAATTTGAGAGATAAACTATGCTTAATAATATACAGATACCACCAGTAGTAAAGAATCTGCTGATCATTAATGTGATCTTCTTTGCGGCTAAATACATTCTTACAGCCATTAATCTCGACTATATTTTGGGAGCCTTTTACTTTGACTCACAATTTTTCAGAGTATGGCAGTTGCTAACTTATATGTTCATGCATGGTAACTTTATGCACATATTGTTCAATATGTTTGCCCTATTTACCTTTGGGGGAGTGATTGAGAACAGATGGGGAACTAAGCGATTTATAAACTTTTATCTAATTACTGGTTTTGGTGCCGTTGCACTGCAAATGGGTGTTCAGGCTTATGAAGTTTACCAGATCACCGGTTCTATTATGCATAATCCCGTTACCGTGGATATTGCACAAAATATGGCTACTGTAAATATTCCGAACATAACTCAAGAACAACGAGATACTTTAATAGGTATTTATGGATTTCCGATGGTTGGGGCATCTGGAGCTATATTTGGATTGCTGGTTGCATTTGGCATGCTTTATCCCAACTCAGAATTATATATCATGTTTATCCCTGTGCCTGTAAAAGCTAAATTTATCATACCGATCTATATAATTTTCGAATTATCTTTAGGGGTGGCTCAGGTACCTGGCGATTCAGTTGCACATTATGCGCATCTTGGGGGCGCATTGCTAGGTTTTATATTGGTAAAACTTTGGAAAGATAAGGACAATAACCGATTCTATAAATACTATGAATAACAATGTTTTTAGTGATTTAAAAGTTAAAATATTTCAATCCGGCGATCCTTCCTTTTTCTACATAGGAATCAATACGCTGATATTTGTTGTGGTCGCGCTCATCAACGTGCCATTCTTCCTTTCAGGAAATGGAGGGCTTATTTATGATGACTTTATCCGGGAATATTTTGCCTTTCCCGGAAACATCCTTTCTCAGCCCCTCCACTTTTACACCATTCTAACTTATCAGTTTTTTCATGATGGATTTTTCCATGTGCTGTTCAATATGCTTTGGCTGTATTGGATGGGACGGATTTTCCTTGATTTCTTAAAACCCAGACAATTTCATTTTGTATACCTTGTTGGTGGTCTTTTAGGTGCTGTAGTATTTGCCGGGGCCTTTAATATTTTTCCTGTTTTCAGAGAGGTCTCGGGAGCTACTGTTATTGGTTCTTCGGCTGCGGTTATGGCCATTGTAGTGGCTACGGCTACTTTAGTTCCTAATTTTTCCATTAACCTACTTTTATTTGGCGAAGTCAAATTGAAATATCTTGCGCTCGCGTACGTGGTATTGGATTTGATTGGAAGCACATCGGCTAATGCCGGAGGAAGCTTTGCCCATCTTGGAGGCGCACTGTTCGGATTTGTCTACATTAAATCACTTCAGAATGGAAGTGATTGGAGTGCTATATTTAAGAAAAAACCTAAATTGAAGGTAGTTAAGAAAGATCAACGACCCTCTCGAAATGAAGACAGTAAGAGACCATCGGTTCGTAAAAATGAAGGTTATGTTGATCAAAGGGAA
Source organism: Pedobacter sp. JCM 36344 (assembly GCF_046546555.1). Classification (NCBI taxonomy): domain Bacteria; kingdom Pseudomonadati; phylum Bacteroidota; class Sphingobacteriia; order Sphingobacteriales; family Sphingobacteriaceae; genus Pedobacter; species Pedobacter sp. JCM 36344. The sequence goes on along the minus strand of NZ_JBKHKK010000007.1, from coordinate 167,110 downwards.
ATTGATGCGATTCTTGATAAGATTTCAAGGACAGGATATGATAAGCTGAGTAAGGAAGAGAAAGAAACGTTATTTAAAGCAAGCAAACATTAATGAAGAAAGCTCAGCGTACTAGTTTTCTTGACCACTTTACGCGCATAATAGGGGTGATTTTTTCTTTTGCATTGATTCTAGCGTGTGTAGCAGGTAAAATTGATCCCAGGGATTCTAAGTACATTCCATTTTTCGGCCTTGCTTACCCTTATTTGCTCATGATAAATGCAGCAATGATCGTATGGTGGCTCTTCACGAAGAAATGGTATATGGCTTGCACTTCCCTTTTGGTTATATTGATTGGCTGGCAAGCTTTCAACGCCTCCTTTGGTTTTTTTGGCAACAAAGGCATCGGTCCAAAAACTGATACTGGTGCGATTAGAATGATGACCTATAACGTTCATAGTTTCAGACCTTACGGCGAAGAAGTGATAGAAACTGTGAAGGAACAGATGCTTGATCTGATAGAAGGGGAGCATCCCGATATTATATGTTTTCAGGAGTTTTTTACCCGTTATAAAGGCCCATACAATATCACCGATAGCCTTAAGCAATCTTTGAAGATCAGGAACGTTTTCTTTGTGCCAATTTCACAGAATGAGTATGAGGCAAATGGCCTTGCTATTTTCTCCAGATATCCCATTATTAACAAAGGTCAGATCGACTTCAGGGAACATAGGAATGGCAATACCTGTATCTGGGTAGATATCCAGACGCCAACAAAAGTTATCCGTGTTTACAACGTACATCTACAATCGATCGCATTCGATAAACAGGACTATAATTACCTCGATAAAATTAAAAATAAAATGGATCCAGAACTCTCTTCCTCCAAACGTATTTTATCGATGCTTAAACTTGCCTTCCGCAAACGAAGTGAACAGGTAGATTATATGCAAGCGAGTATGCGGAATTGCAGAATTCCCTATATTATAGCGGGCGATTTCAATGATACCCCTGCTTCCTACGCGGTTACAAAACTCACTTCCTATTTAAACAATAGCTTTGTGAAAGAGGGTACAGGTTTTGGACGTACCTACAATGGAAAATTCCCTAATTTTCAAATTGACTATATCTCCACAACACAAAATATTGATATCCTAAACCATAATGTTATTGAGGCCAAATTGTCAGATCATTTTCCTGTTCGCAGCGATCTTAAATTAAAGCCCTAAAATATTTACATTTGCAGCATGAATACAAGCTTACAGCTATATAATACCCTCACACGTAAGAAAGAACCATTTGAACCCCTGCATGCGCCGAACGTTGGAATGTATGTATGTGGCCCTACTGTTTACAGTGACGTGCATTTAGGTAACTGTCGTACTTTTATTTCATTTGATTTAATATTCAGGTACCTGAAGTACAGCGGGTTCAAAGTTAGATATGTAAGAAACATTACTGATGCCGGTCACTTAGAAGGGGATCGTGATGAAGGTGATGATAAATTTGCCAAAAGGGCGAAGCTTGAGCAATTGGAACCAATGGAAGTCGTGCAGAAATATACGCTAGGTTTCCATGATGTTTTAAGGGTTTTCAATACGTTGCCACCAAGCATTGAGCCAACAGCGACCGGTCACATCATGGAGCAGATAGAGATGATCAAAGAGATCATCAATAATGGGTATGCATATGAGGTTAACGGGACCATTTATTTTGATGTAGAAAAGTATAGTAAAGAATATAACTACACCATACTTACCAACAGAAATTTGGAAGATATGCTTGCCAATACCCGTGAGCTTGGTGGTCAGGACGATAAACGTGGGAGGTTAGATTTTGCATTATGGATAATGGCAAAGCCTGAAACTATTATGCGTTGGCCTTCTCCGTGGGGCGTAGGATTTCCCGGATGGCACATTGAATGTTCAGCGATGAGTGCAAAGTACTTAGGTGATGAGTTCGATATTCATGGTGGAGGAATGGATCTTGCAGCAACACACCATACCAATGAAATTGCGCAGTCTGAAGCTTACAGTCATAAACAGCCCGCTAAATACTGGATGCATACCAACATGCTTACCGTAAATGGCTCAAGAATGTCGAAGTCCTTGGGCAATGGATTCCTGCCTGGCGAGCTTTTTACGGGTGACCATTCCATGCTGAAGAAAGGATTTAGTCCGATGACGGTGAAGTTCTTCATGTTGCAGGCACACTATCGCAGTACCTTGGATTTTTCAAATGAGGCATTGGATGCCTCAGAAAAAGGTTTCAGAAGATTGATGAATGCAGTCAATTTGTTGGGAAGACTAATTCCATCTGATACCAGTGATTTTGAAATTCAATCGCTAGCAGATAACTGTCTTAAGGCTATGAATGATGATTTTAATAGTCCGGTGGTTATTGCTGAGTTGTTTGAGGCGGTCCGTATCATTAATACTGTTCATGATGGCAAAGCAAAGATCTCTGCAGAAGAATTGGTTAAGCTCAAGAAGTTAATTAATGATTTCGTGTTTGATATCTTTGGGCTTAAAGATGAAGATAGCGCAAATACTGAACTTAACTCAGTTCTAGATTTGGTAATTGATATTCGTAAATCTGCCAAAGAAAACAAAGATTACGCAACTTCTGATAAAATTAGAGTCGGCTTACATGAGATGGGTATCCTGCTTAAAGATAGTAAGGAAGGTACTACCTGGAACAAAATCTAATCCTTAAAACCCTATATTTGTCTTGTTAATCAACACAATTATGACAACAAAATTCCTTTATACCGTTATTGCTTCTTTAATTACTCTAGGTGCTTATGCTCAGAAATCTGACGGAACAACAAAATCATTAGTTAAAGCTGAGCTGGAGTTTGCAGAAAGCCTGGCTAAGAACGGTTCAAAAACTGCATACACTACATTTGCTGCTAATGATGCCTTGGTGTTTAGGCCTAATCCGGTCAATGCAAAGACTTTCTATGGGGCACAGCCAGAATCTACTGATGTAGTATGGATTCCGGTATATGCAAAAGTATCAAGAAGTGGTGACTTTGGATTTACTACTGGGCCCTTCACGGTAGCTGTTAAAGAATACGGCCAATATTTTTCTATTTGGAAGGTAGTAAATGGTAAATGGGAACTGGCTCTTGATCTTGGCGTTTCACACAATAAGCCATTAAATAAAGTTAGAACTCAATTCATCGAGCCGAATGACTTCTATAAGCCTAAGTTTCTTAATGATAAACAGAGACAAACAGGAGCTGAGATCATCGGGACTACTGAAGAGACGTTGAATACATTGCTAAAGACGCATGGTGTTTCTGCATTTGCAGGTTTTGCTAACCATGATGTGAGGGTTCTGTTCCCCGGCTATGAACCGATTATCGGTAAAGACAAGGCTGTTGCCTTTTTCAATAGTATGTTTGCAAAAGTTTCTTTAAAAAGAACAAAGGTTGTTAAGGCTGATGGAGGTGATTTGGCATATACTTACGGTGTTGCAGCAATCGATTATAAAGCAGATTTAAGAGAAAGCTTTCATTATGTATTTGTTTACGAGCGTCAGCCTGATGCGATGTGGAACCTGATATCCATAGTATTTGCGCCAGCAGAACGCTAGTATGAGAAGTTATGTGTTTCTTGTATTGATGCTCTTGGGCTCGTTTACAGCGTCTGCTCAGAAGTTTGATCTGCAAGGGAATCGCGGTGCAAGAGGAATCATGCCTGAAAACACCATTACCGGAATGTTAAGGGCATTGGAGCTCGGGGTGACCACATTAACAATGAATGCTGTTATTTCTAAAGATAAGATGGTGGTGTTATCTCAAGAACCATACTTTAACCATGAGTTTAGCACACAGCCAAATGGTAAGCCAATCACATTGAAGAATCAAAAGACTTTCAATATTTATAAAATGGATTATGAAGAAGTTAAAAAGTTCGATGTTGGTCTGAAGGTTCACAACAGGTTTCCTTATCAGCAGAAATACCCTGCTTATAAACCTTTATTAGAAGAGACGATCGTTGCTGTGGAAGATTATGTAAAGACAAACAAGCTTCCGAAGCCAGAATACAGCATTGAAACAAAGACGATTCCAAAGGGAGATAATATATTCCAACCAGAAGCTGAGGAATTCGTAGAGCTCATTATGGCGGTAGTCAATAAGCATAAGCTAGCAAAACGGGTAACTATACAGTCCATCGATAGAAGGACGCTCCAATATCTTCACGAGCACTATCCGAAAATTAAGACCTCTTTGATGGTCGATGAAAAGGTTGATTTCGTGCAGAATATTGAAGAATTGGGTTTTAAGCCAACAGTTTATAGTCCAACAGCAGCTTTAGTAGGTAAGGGTTTAGTGGATCGTTGCCATAAGGCAGGAGTTAAGATTATTCCCTGGACCGTAAATACGGTCAAGGATATGAAAGATTTGATCTTTTTAGGCGTAGATGGAGTCGTAACTGACTATCCAAATATTTATCAGAAAATAAAGGAAGAATAACGCTAAAATAGCTTTTTGATAATGTGCTCAATCGATAAACCTTCTGCTTCAGCTCTGTAATTACGAACTATACGATGGCGCAGAATTGACGCTGCAACAGCCTGAACATCTTCTATGTCGGGTGAATATTTTCCAGTAATCGCCGCATGACATTTAGCCCCTACAACAAGAAATTGTGACGCTCTTGGACCTGCTCCCCAACTTATATATTTGTTCACGTCTTCTGTAGCTAGAGTTGAATTAGGTCTGGTTTTACCAACTAACTTAACCGCATATTCGACTACATTATCTGTAATAGGGATATTTCTGATCAGTTTTTGAAAGTATTGAATCTGAGCGGCATTAATGATTTTTTTCAACTCGACAGTTCTGTTACTGGTTGTATTTTTCACGATGGTCAGCTCATCTTCGAAAGATGGATACCCCAAATGGATGTTAAACATGAACCGGTCCAATTGTGCTTCAGGCAGGGGATAGGTTCCTTCTTGTTCAATAGGATTTTGCGTGGCAAGCACAAAGAATGGGTTGGGAAGTACGTGGCGCAAGCCGGCAGCGGTAATAGCCTTCTCCTGCATCGCTTCAAGTAGGGCTGCCTGAGTTTTTGGAGGTGTCCTATTGATCTCGTCTGCTAAGATAATATTAGAAAATATAGGGCCTGGGATGAACTTGAAACTTCTATCTTCCGCCAGGATTTCTGCTCCTATAATATCGCTTGGCATCAAATCAGGCGTGAATTGGATTCTATTGAAGTTCAAATCCATTACACCTGCTACTGTCTGAACCAGTAAGGTTTTTGCGAGTCCTGGTACGCCTACCAATAAGCAATGCCCGTTACTGAAAATAGATATTAGTACAGATTTGATAACTCCATCCTGTCCAATAACAATTTTGCCTATTTCAGAACTGATGTTTTTGAACGCCTCATGAAGGGCGTCTACTGCTTTAATATCATTCTCAAATTGCATACATGGATTAGTTTTTAGCGGTAGCTTCCTTTTGCCAAACCTTAAGTTCGTTACAAGTACCGTATTCGCTATCGATCCTAATGTAAGTATTTTCTCTTCTCTTTTCAAACCATTCGCTCATGATTCTATTTACCTTATCTTCCTGAGCTCTTTCTTTAAATTTGGCATAATCCTGTTCTAAACTTCCTTTATGAGGAGCAACTTTAGATTTTAGATAAAGAATTTTGTAGCCTTCTTTTCCATCATCAGGACTAGTGAATGCAACTGGTTTAGAGAATCCGCCTACTTTCATGGTATCAGCGACAAGGAACACAGCTGGATCAAGTTTGTCAGCTGGGATAAAGGTCGTTCTTGCGGTAACCCTATCCGCATATAATATCATCCCGCCGTTGTATTGAGAGTCCTTGTTATCCGAGTATTGCGATGCAGCAAAGGCGAAAGGAATTTTCTTGTCCATCAGATTTTTGTATATGGTATCAGCCTGTAACTTTATGCGTTCCAGGCTTTCTGGGGTATTTTTAGGTCTTACCAATATATGACGTGCCTGGACTTGTTCACCCCTGCGTTCAATTACCTGAAGAATGTGATACCCTGCTTCAGTTTCAAATACAGGTGATATCTCCCCTGGTTTTAATTTAAAGGCCCAAGCCGTAAATTCTTTAAACATTTTAGTGCGGTCAAAGAAACCAAGGTCTCCACCATCAGGTGCTGAGCCTGGATCTTCTGAGTAAGATTTAGCCAGGAATCCAAAATCTTCTCCACTTTTAACCCTCAATCTAAAAGCATCAATCTTATCGTAAAATCTTTGTTTCTCCGCCTTTGTAAGTTTAGGATGTAGCACAATTTCGCCTACCTCAAATTCAGTTGGGATATCAGGTAAGCTATCTTTTGGATACGAATCAAAGTATTTTTTAACCTCAAGAGGAGTGATACTTACATCCTGGGTGATTTTTGCCTGCATCTTCTGAGAAATCATCTGCTCTTTAATTTCAGGTCTGATCTCGTCTTTGTACTGAAGTACTGAACGATTTAAAAATTGCTCCAAACGTTCTTGTCCTCCCGCACGTTGGATTTGCATGCGCATTCTCTTATCAACTTCATCATCGACCTGGGCCTCTTCCACATAAACTGAATCTATTTCAGCCTGTAGCTTTAATAATTTGTTTCCCAACATATCTCTCAAGATTAAGCATTTAAAGCTTTCATTTGCCGGATTGCCTTGATTCAAATGCTGGGCGTATTGCTGATTGAGTTCAGATAATAATATGATATTGCTACCTAGTACTGCAACTACTTTGTCCAGATTTTTCTTTGGTAACTGTTGTGATTTTACATTAAAAAACAAGCAGGTAAGTACACTTGCGATTGCTAAAAATTTCTTCATTATTGGAGTCTTCAATTGTATTCTGTGTTGCAAAATTATCAAAAATGTTCTATGGCTTAGCCATTTTCTTTATTTGTTGCTGGTTTACTTTAATCGTGTACTTATTTCTAAGTGCATTTATCCATTCCTGTTCAAGCTTAAGCTGAGCTTCTCCATCCTGTGCTTTATTCCAAATCTTCAGTTCTGAAATATTGAACATCAAAACAGCCTCCTTATACTCGTTCATCACAAAAGTGTATTCTGCACTTTTTTCCGAAAGTCTTCTCTGCGCCTGTAATGCAGTCTCATACTTCTTTACTTCAGCCAAATAAGAGGTATCCTTGTCCAGCTTCAATTCCATTGCATCTAATACCTTTAATTTGAAATTGATATAAAGGTGCAAGTAAGCTATCAAATCTTCGTAAGAGACGTTGGCAATGCCCCTATGGTTCTTTTTATACGTCCAAATAAACTCTTTGCTCTGTATTGCTTTTCCATTTACAATTGCTACATTTTGAGCAAAACCAACAGTACCAAAAAGGCAAAGAATAGCTACACAGTAAATTTTTCTCACAAGAGATTTATGGTATAAAATTTAAGGCATAAAAGTAACAAATAAAGGCACTATTAGGAGATATTTAACTAATTTTAACAGAAAAAGAAATTCCTATAAATGCCTGGTCAACTTACAACAAACGGTGATGCGTTGCGATTATTCTTTACTGAAGACGTTTACCTTATAAATGAACCAAGTATCACCTGGGGCCTCCCACCAGAGCCTTCCACATTACCTCCAGTAGAACAGGAGCTTATTGTATTGCCGCTTTCCGCATCAGCAAAACCTAAACCCAATCCTGATTTTAATTTTTTAGGGGGTAATAAACGTAATATTCTAATTCTTGTAAATGATGAAGATAATGATGTGAGTGATGAATTGGGACGGGAGCTCTTAAGAAAGATTGTCAAGTCAATTAATCTGGTAACTGTTGATTTCGCACTAATTAATTACGCAAAGTACAAAGGGGCAAGCTTTCACGACCTCCGCGACTTTTTCAAGAGTTCGTTGATATTTTCATTCGGAGTAGAACCTTCCCATCTCGGCCTGACTTATCATCCTTCAAACACAGTTGTTTTGGAAGGCGCCGTCAGATTGATTTTTTCAAAGGAGCTTCGAAAACTTGATGCCGATCTTCTGGTTAAGAAAGCACTTTGGGGAGTTATTCAAAAGCTGACAATTTAATGAGAGAACTAGTATTTGCGACGAATAATCAATACAAGGCAGAGGAGGTTGGTAACCTGCTATCTGGTCAGTATAAAGTATTAAGTCTTAAAGCTATTGGCTGCGATGAAGATATACCTGAAACGGGGAGCACCTTTGCAGAGAATGCCGCTTTGAAGAGCAAATATGTATTTGAGCACTTCAGTTTAAATTGCTTTGGTGACGACAGCGGGTTGCAGATCGATGCTTTAAATGATGAGCCAGGAATCTTTTCTGCAAGATATTCAGGATCCCGTAATGATAAAGAAAACCTCGATTTTGTACTGCAGAAAATGCTCGGAGTTAGCAATAGGAATGCAAGGTTTACGACGGTAATATGTCTCTATCAAGGCGGTCAAAACTATTTCTTTGAGGGAAGTGTGGAGGGTACAATCAGAGCTGTTCCGGTGGGGGATAAAGGCTTTGGTTACGATCCTATATTTCAACCAAATGGATATGCAATTACCTTCGCAGAGATGACCACTGAACAGAAGAACCAAATCAGCCATCGCGCAATTGCTATGAAAAAGCTTATTACTTTTTTAAAGGGTCAACCTTCTTCCTAAGTAAAGTATCCGTTTTCTTAATCAAGCTATCTACTTGCCTGAGGTCTTTGGCAGCAGGGATCGGAATAGGGTTTTTACCAATGACAGACTTAATCGTTGAGGTCACATTCTTTTTGGTAATGATCGGCTTTTTCGCGGGGGCTACCTTAGTAGCTGTCGTCAGTTTGCTGGTTTTGGGTGATGTTTTGGATGTTAATTTTCCATTAATGGCCTCTTTTTTAGAAAGAATTCTCAATTTAGGCTGCCACGTAAATCCCGTAAGTTTCACATCTTCTTTTAATTCAGCAATTGGGGTTCTAACACCTTCAGGATCTCTAATTGCCAAAATTCTACTAACCTCTTTATTTTTGAATAAAACCTTGATCCTGCTGCTGACCGTCTGGTTCATTTCAATATAGACACTATCCTTATTCCGGTTATAGTATACACTCTCGGCATTTCCATCAACAAATAAATTACTCAATTCACCATTTGTAAAGAATCCGGTGATCACTTTCCCTTTAACCTGATTAAACAACTTAGCAGAATCGGAATTCACATTTACCACGAATGCATTTTGAATAACTTGTAGCGTTTTGAGCTTGTTGTTTTTTAGCCTTAAGAAAATAGTATCGCCGGTTTGTTGAGAACCCTGGGACCATAGTATTGGCTTTCCGTACCACCTCAGAGTGGAATCTGCAGCAGTGTAGAAAAGTGAGTCTGCAACGGCCTGCATATTGGTTTTATACACTCTCACATTGTGATAGGCCTTGATAACACGAGTCTTTACTGTATCTAAAGGATTTGTTGAGATGGTATCATTTCGTTTGAGGTTGGCTGTCGCTTTAGCAACGGCAGCTCCTTTAATACTGGGTTTTGCTAACGTAGTATCTATGGGCTTCGTAATTTTCAAGCTTGGTGCGGTTTTGGTTTTGAGCGAGTCTTTTGCAGCTACTACTGCTACAGTCTTGATGGGAATGCTGTCTTTCAGTAAGCTATCCTTTGGGATCTCATTTTTAGAAGTATCAGGAACCACTTCTTTTGCTGCCTTTTGTTCCGCTTTTAAAGGTTTTTTAATTGCAGGAGGAATATTGGGTGCTTTTCCAGTTATTGATTTTGGCCGCGTTGCAGATTTTCTACTTTGGGAGTTTTCTTCCGCTTCACCAAGTTCGTTGTCTTTCTGAAGCGTAGGAGAAGATATGAGTCTTAGTGTTTTTCGGAGCACCATTTGTGTTTCTAATGTGTCTGCACCCATCCAAAGGCTATCTGGCTGCAGGTTGTTTTTTACTTTAATAGAATCCTTTGTGCCCATTCCCACATATGCATTCTTAGTGACGACGGCCTTCTCACCAAGCTTATAGTAATACCCAAGTTGTCCGTAAAGCACAGTTTTATCAGAAGTATCTTTAAAAACAATATTTTTAACCGCCTTGCCGTACCCTGCCTTGCCATCGTAATAAAGGCTGTCTCCTTTTAAAGATTTGCTGGCATTGGTGTAAAGATTTTTCTTTCCAAAATAAGCGTATTCAGTCTTGGTATTGTAAGCACCGTTCTCGGTGTAAAGATTGTCGTCCTTGCCCTTTATATTGGTCGGCCCATAAAAATATGCCCAGTTTGATAAGGTGTTGTACCGCAGTGTGTCAGAGGTAATTCTGCTCTGTGGCGAAACTACCAGAACATTATATCTAAAATAGGCATCACGACTATTCGAAAAGTAATATCCGTTTTTACTGGTTAGGGTCACATCCTTGTTGACAATCTTTCCGCCCTCAACATATGTACCTACTTTACTGCCCATGTTGTAGTCAAGTGTGTTGGTTGTTAGTACGTTCTCTTTGTCAACCATCCGAACGTTACTAGTAAGGTGTGCTACTTTTGTATTTCCGTCGTAAGTAAGAAAATCTGAATAAATATTAATGGTGTCTCCCTGGTTGATATGTACATTTCTAAAGGCCTCAAAAACGTTCCTATTCTCGTAAAAAACTGCACTATCAGCCGTTAAGGTTGCATTTTCATGTCTGAAAACGGGAAATTTCAAATAAGTTATTTCCCCCTGCAATTTACCGGTTTTATTGTCTTCCAATTTTATCTTCGTTTTCTGTTGCGCAAGCAAGGATAACGGAAGGATTAAGGCCAGGATTAAGAGCTGAATTCTTTGCACATTACAAAGTTAAGTTTTTGAAAGCAATTTTTTTTATTATCGGTATTAACGTGGTTAATGTGTTATCAGATTGTCTATGGAAAGTCATTTGCAGAATAATTGTAATAACTTAAATTAAATTATATTTGAACTCATGCTGCCGCTTCAAAACTTTAACGATTTCATTTTACAAAACAACCTTTTTTCTAAAGAAGGCAATATTTTGCTCGCAGTTAGCGGCGGTAAAGATTCTGTTTTAATGGTGCATCTTTTTAAAGAAGCTGGTTATACTTTTTCTGTCGCGCATTGTAACTTCAATTTGAGAGGAGATGAATCTCAAAGAGATGAGAATTTTGTTCGCATGCTGACAAGCATTGTTGAGGTTCCCTTTTATGTCAAGCAATTTGACACTATATCCTACGCGAATAAGGAGAAAATTTCTACACAGATGGCTGCCAGAGACCTACGCTACGAATGGTTCGAAGAGTTGAGAATCCAGCATGAATTTGACCTGATTTCACTGGCACAACATCAGGATGATGCTATTGAGACTGTGATACTAAACCTTACCAGAGGAACAGGGATTGCAGGTTTGCATGGCATATTGCCTAAAAGAGATCACCTAATACGGCCTTTGCTATTTTTGTCCAGAGCACAAATAGATTTGGTTATAAAGGAAAATGCGATTGATTACGTTGAGGATAGTTCGAACTTAACCTCAAGCTATGCCCGTAATAAAATTAGACGTCAGGTGCTGCCATTGCTTAAGGAGCTTAACCCAAATCTGGAGCACACCTTTATGCAAAATATATGTCGTTTTAGAGAAACAGAGATAGTTTTGCAACAGGTTGTAGCATCTCTGACTAAGGACTTGCTTGTAGAGAAAAACACGGCAATACATCTTTCTATAAAAATTATAAAACGCCTTCATCCTCAGAAGTTATTGCTATTCGAGCTACTTAAGCCATATGGATTTACCGAGACGGTATTGGATAATTTAATTTTAAGTGTTGATGGACAAAGTGGTGCCGTATTTTATAGCACCACGCATCAGCTAATTGTTGACAGAAAGGATGTTATCATCGTCAAAATTTCAGGCAAACAAGAAGAGGAAATTTGTTTCATCCATCCTCATGATGACCATGTGACCTTTCTGGATCAAAAAATATCAGTCTCTTACAGCCATGTCGCTCACTTCGATAACGAACCGAATAGGGCTTTTATCGATGTAAGAAAGTTGATCTACCCATTGATTTTTAGGTCTAGGCAAGAAGGGGACAAATTCATTCCTTTGGGCATGACTACCTACAAGAAATTGAGCAATTTCTTTGTCGATAAGAAGGTTCCTTTAAACGAAAAGGAGCTTGCACCAATTTTAGTAAATGGTAATGGTGAAATTATATGGATAGGCGGTTATCGCCAGGATGATAGGTTTAAAGTAACGGGAAGTACTACGGGTGTAGCTGTGTTCGAATTAATGAAAGGTTAACATCAGCTTAAAAAAAGTAACACTTTTCGCCATAAAAAACCACTAACTTTATTTTTTCGTTCTCACCTGAAGTTACGCTGTCAGTGTAACCTAGGATTACTATTTACATCTAACAAATAAATACAATGGGAAACCGTCACGCATATCTGGAGAAACAGTACATCGGTCGTGATTACATCAGGATTTGTATAAGGCTGGTAATGGCGGCATTTTGTTTCGGTGCCTATGTCTATGAGCGTGACCGTGACAATACTCAAGATCTATTTTTAGTAGTTGGCTTTGGAATCATAGGAGTTTCAATCGCCTTGTTATTCTTAATTCAATATAAAACGGTAATAGACAGCAAAAAGATCATAATTGACGGACTTTGGTCGGCGAAGAAGGTAGTGATTGACCTGAATTCTATAGTTAAAGTACGTAAAGATACTTATAGTAACTATCTGTTCAATAATCCTGTCTACAATCTGCATAGGAAAGGCAGCATTAGATTTTATTCCTCAGGGAAAGATGCGGTTGTCCTAACAGACACAGATGGTTTTGAATATTACATTGGCACGCAACGACCAAATGAAATGTACCTAGTGATACGTTCTGAGATGAAAGCTACGTAATAATTGCAATACTTTAACACAAAGCTCATTTTAAGTACTGTACTTTGTAGGGTAAATCATAATAATGAAGATAGGTATTGTTTGTTACCCCACTTTTGGTGGTAGCGGAGTTGTTGCAACTGAGCTCGGAAAAGCACTTGCTGATGAAGGCCATCAGGTTCATTTTATCACTTATAGTCAGCCCGCCCGTCTCGACTTTTTTTCAGAAAATCTCTTCTATCATGAAGTTTCAGTAAGGGATTATCCTCTTTTTGATTATGCGCCTTATGAATCAGCATTAGCCAGCAAGCTGGTCGACGTTGTTAGATTTGAGCAATTGGATATATTGCATGTCCATTATGCAATACCTCATGCATCCGCCGCTTTCATGGCAAAACAAATACTGGAGACTTACGGTATACACATTCCTTTCGTTACCACTTTGCATGGTACAGATATCACTTTGGTAGGTAAAGACCCCACCTATAAACCAGTCGTTACATTTTCAATAAACAAATCTGACGGGGTAACTACAGTTTCAGAAAGCCTTAAAAATGACACTGAGAACCATTTTGAGATCACAAATGAGATCAAAGTGATTCCTAATTTTATTGATTTCAGCAGATTCAGTCTAAAACCTAAGGATCACTTTAAAAAAGCTATCGCACCAAACAACGAACGCATACTCATTCATACTTCTAACTTCAGGTCGGTTAAGCGAACTGCCGACGTTATCAGGATGTTTGAGAAGATACAGCATAAAATCCCTTCCAAGTTATTGATGGTGGGTGACGGACCAGAGCGCGCCTATGATGAGCAGCTATGCCGTAGCCTTGGCATTGGGGAACACGTGCGTTTTTTAGGCAAACAAGATGCTATTGAAGAGATTCTTTCGGTTTCTGACCTGTTCCTAATGCCTTCTGAATCAGAAAGTTTTGGGCTTGCAGCTTTGGAAGCAATGGCCTGTAAAGTGCCTGCAATTACCTCAAATGCAGGTGGGCTACCTGAACTTAACGTGGATGGATTTTGTGGGTTTATGAGCAACGTAGGTGATGTAGACGACATGGCTGAAAAAGCGATTCTAATCCTTCAGGATGACGAAGTTTTGAACAGGTTCAAGGAAAATGCATTTAGTAGGGCTAAGGATTTTGATCTGAAGAAAATCCTCCCTCAATACACTGATTTTTACAACCAAGTTATTGAAAAGCAAGGTAAGCTAGCGAAAGTGTAGTCTATAGAAAAACATACTGGAGCGATATGATTATCAAAGGTCATCCAAAGACCTTGTTACCTTACCTGAAGAGATTGAAAGTGCCAGTGTAATGAAAGGACTAAAAGCTTTAAAAAACGTTGTCTATATCAAGAATGCAATTAGCTAGTTGAGACAAAAATTGTCTTAAAATTCAAAGATGATGAAAAACTTAATGGCAAATAACAAGCTTGTAATGATGCAGTTACAGTAAAATAATGAATATCAAAAGAGGCCGGAACACAATTTTGGCCTCTTGACATGTTGATATCAACCTCCGTTACTTTTTCTTAGGCTGTTGAATCGGTGCAAATATTAAACTTACTGGGCTGCCAACGCTGATTCTTTTCTCTAAATCCGTTAGTGCACCAGTAATTCTATCTCGTTTGAAGATAACTATTTCATTACTATTTTGATTTGCTACGAGCAGGTATCTCCCACTGGGGGCTATTGCGAAGTTCCTAGGTCCTTTTCCCAAACTACTGTTTCTTGACGCAAAAGCTAACCTGCCTGTTGGCAGGATTGTAAATACGTTAATGGTGTTTGCATCGCCACGGTTGCTTTCATATAAAAATTTCCCATCTGCAGAGACATGTATATCTGCGGCATCAATTCTGCCTTTAAAATCCTCTTCTACCGAAGAAATTTCCTGAATCTTTTGAAAGTTTCCATTTTTATAAGAATAAGCAGTAATACTGCCATTGAATTCGTGAGCCAGATAAGCGAACTTACCATCAGAACTAAAGGTTAGATGCCTTGGCCCAGTCCCAGGCGTTGATCTTAAGACTGTTTTGACATTCAAAATATTCTCTTTTCCCGATGCGTTATAATTATAAATGTAAATAAGATCTTCTCCCAAATCTGTGCACACCAGATACTTTTTATCCGGTGTAAATTGCACCATGTGTGCGTGGGCGCTTGCTTGCCTGCCAGGGTCAATACTTTTACCGGTATGCTGTATTACCTGTTTGGGGTTCGTTAATGAACCATCTAATTTTTTTCCATATACTGCAATGCTCCCGCTACTGTAGTTTGCGATAATAACATTGGTGGCATCTGATGTGACATAGCAAGGATCTTTACCTTCACTACTCTTTTTATTCAGGAATAAAAGTTGGCCAGAGGCTGAGTCGAAGCTTAAGGCACTGACAGTGCTTGCCGCTCCCGATTCATTAACTGCGTAGAGGACTTTTTGGTCTGGGGAAAGATTAATATAACTAGGATTTTCAATTCCTTTCGCGATCGACTTAGCTTTAAATTCCCCGTTAAGGTAATTGAAATTATATACATAGATTCCCTCGCTCTTGCCGCTATTCGTGTAGGTTCCAATTAACAAGTTATAAGTCTGAGCATGCAGTTGAGTTCCCAAAAGCATAGTGGCAAGGAAAGTGAATCGTTTCATATTACTTTATTAGGTGTTTGATTTGAATGAGCTCATGCTCTTCCAAAAAGCGCCATTTTCCACGTGGAAGGTCTTTTTTGGTCAGGTTGCCGTATACAACGCGGTCCAGTTTTACAACTTCATAACCCAGGTGTTCAAATATTCTTCTAACAATCCTGTTTTTACCGCTGTGAATTTGGATGCCAATTTCTTTTTTGGTAGCGCCAGCAACATAGGAAATATTGTCTGGCTTGATCAATCCGTCTTCTAGCTCTAAACCAAACTGGATTTTGTTAAAATCACCCTGACTTAAGCTTTTGCTCAATTCAACATGATAAATTTTAGTTATTCCATTTTTTGGATGAGATAGTTTATCAGCAAGATCACCGTCATTGGTCATCAGAAGGAGACCTGTTGTATTTCTATCTAATCTTCCAACAGGATAGATACGCTCTTTACTGGCTTTTTCAACCAACTGCATTACTGTTCTACGCTCCTGAGGATCATCCGTGGTAGTGATGTAATCTTTCGGTTTGTTTAATATTACGTAAACACGCTTTTCACGTTTTAACAACTCCCCATTATAACGAATCTCATCTTTGTAAGGATCTACTTTCTGTCCTAGTTCAGAAACTACCTCACCATTAACAGATACAACTCCTGCAGCGATAAGTTCATCCGCTTTACGTCTGGAACAGATTCCTGAATTGGCAATGTATCTATTTAAACGGATTAGACCATCGTCTTTTGCAGGAGTATCTTTTCTATTGCGCATAGATGGAGTACTTTCTACTCTTTCTCCGCGATCCTTAAATGAAGGTTTTCCACCTTCGATATCTCTTTTTCTGAATGGTCTGCTGTCCGTACTTCTGGAAGTTGATTCTCTAGTATCGTCAAGCTTCCTGAACGGCTTATCAGCTGTTCTAAAGTTATCTTTCTTTATGTAACTGCGTTTTTCTCCCAGAGAAGTTTCTCTTGAACTACCTTCTTTAAATGCTCTTGGCTTGAAGTCTTTTCTTTCTCCTTCTCTCGGCTTGAAATCTCTTTTCTCGCCATCACGCGGCTTGAACTCTCTTCTCTCGCCATCACGTGGTTTGAACTCTCTTTTCTCGCCATCCCTTTGGTTAAACTCTTTACGTTCACCACTTCTTGGTTTGAAATCTCTATCGCTACTGTTTCTTGGTTTAAATTCGCCACCTGTACTTCTGGGTCTAAAGTTATCTTTTGAATCTTTATCGGCTCTTGGCTTGAAGTCTTTTCTGTCGCCTTCTCTTGGTTTATATTCTTTATTATCTCTTCCGTCTTTATCCTCAAACTTGCTTTTGCCCCTGTATGAACTCTCAGTTCCACTTGGTCTTCTGCCAGTTGTGCTTCGGTTTCCCGGTTTGGACTTGTCATCCCGACTGTTCCTACTATTGTCTTTTGTCATGATACGCTATTAACCGCATGAAATATGCGGCCACAAACTTAGGCAAAATTGCTCAATTCCACAATTTTAAGTGCTTTTGGGACTGTCAGGTTCGAGTTAAAATATTGTTATTTAGGGTGTTTGAAAGTAGTAGTTATTTCTTTACTTGCTTTACCTGTTATGTATTGACCGTCCTAGTTTTATTTCAGGGCCCAGACCTAAGCATTGTTTATTCAGAAGCCCCGAAATAAATTATTAATGACAGCTTGTCTTCTATAACCGGGACCCCGCATTATTTCGGGACCTCGGACCTGCCAGGGGTTTATTTCTCTTCGAGTTCCCAAAATAGATTACCAATGACGGTAATTTTCCAGTAGCTCAATATAGTTACTATCGAGCTAAAATACAGCCTAAAAAATCGATGTTTAAATGGCGTTAGACCTTGATTTTCAAAGCAATACTTGTAATCGCTTGATAATTAGATAAATATATATTACATTTGCAGCCGTTTAATATTGTTAACCAAAAAAAGGAGGAAAATGATAAAGAAACACGTAATACTATGTACGGTGATAATTGCATTACTGGTTATGGCAAAAGTGTTTGCTTACAACATGTCCCAAGCAACTGAAAGTCTTCCAAAAATGGAAGGTAAAGCAACAAAATATACAAAGACTACCACACCACCACAAAAAGTGATACCGCCATTATCTCAGATGGCTAAATTGAATTTTGCAGAAGAAACACTTCCGCTTGGCGACGCCAAAGTGGAACGGAAAATGAAGAAAGTTCTTGCTACCTTCAATCACCGTAAAATTCAAACCAATCGTTTACATGCGAAAGCTGCGGAATGGTTTCCAATTATTGAGCCTATTCTTGCTGCCTATGGAATTCCTGAAGACTTCAAATACGTTCCTCTTGTCGAATCTGGCTTGAAAGCCGGAGTTTCATCTAAAGGAGCAACTGGTTTCTGGCAGTTTATGCCTGGAACCGCTAGGGACTATGGTTTAAAAGTAAACTCAAAAATTGATGAACGTAAAAACTTACGCAAATCAACTATTGCTGCATGTAAATATATAAAGGAGCTCTATAGCATCTTCGACAGTTGGACTCTTGCTGCAGCGGCTTATAATGTTGGCGATAACCACATGAGAAAACAGATTGATCGCCAGAATCAAGACAATTATTTCAAGATGCGATTGAACTCTGAAACAGGAGGTTATGTTTATAAGTTGATTTCTATGAAGGAAATTGTAGAAGATCCTGAACGTTATGGTTTTGATCTGCCCAAGTCATTATTGGCTTACCACAAGCCATTTAGTACTACGAACGTAGAGTAACAACAGGTTTTTATTTTACTCCCCAATGGGAATGTTGAAATTAAGAATAGATGAAATGAAATACGGACCAGGGGATTCCTTGGTCCTTACTTTTGAAGTCATAAATGGAATCAAGCCTGCCTATCTTGCGGGGCAATTTATAACGCTGCAGTTCCAAGTCAATAGTCGCGAGCTTAGGCGGTCTTATTCCTTATGCAGCTCCCCTGTTTTAGATGAGCCGCTTTCTATAGCTATCAAGCGGGTCGAAAATGGAGAAATTTCTAGGTTTTTACACCACAAGATCGCAGTAGGAGATGTGGTAAATGCCCTTGAGCCCAATGGAATTTTCACATACAGTCCGGAGCGAGGCCTTAAAAGAACAGTATTTCTATTTGCCGCAGGTGTTGGTATTACACCCATATTTTCCATCATAAAAACAGCATTATCAAAGGAAAATAGTAGTAAAATTGTTCTTATTTACAGCAGCAGGTCTATTGCAGAAACGTTGTTTTATGCTGAGCTTAACGAGCTGGAAGAGCAATATTTTTTTCGTTTTAAGATTATCTTTGTCTCCAGTCATTCCAAAAACCTCTTGTACGCCAGACTAAATGTTTTCCTCATTGAAAAATTGGTCAATGAGTATATGGAGTTCGATTCTAAAGATGCCTTATTCTATACCTGTGGACCAATAGACTATATGGTTACCTGTCGCATAAAGCTTCTCGAACTTGGATTCGCAATCACTCAGATAAAAAGGGAAACTTTTGTGTTGCCCGAAGATGAAGCCGACGATGATGACATGACTGAGAAGGAAACGGGCGACACCAATACCTACACTGTTACCCTTAATAATAGGGGAGTTGTCAATCGAATCGCTGTTCCATATAATAGAACAATTCTTCAGGAAGCGTTGTTGAACAACATTGATATACCTTATAGTTGTCGTGCCGGTATTTGCAGTACCTGTACCGCAACATGTACTAGCGGAAATGTTAGAATGGATTATAACGAGGTGTTAGTGGAGGATGAGATTGCTGCCGGAAGGGTGCTGGTTTGCACAGGTCACCCAACTGAAAATGACACCACCATTGTGTGGTAGAAGACTTTAATAATTATCTTTGTAAATATGAGAAACACCACCGTTGACCTAGGTGAACAAAAAGATGTAGAAGTGTACGGTGCCCGGGTACATAATCTTAAAAATATAGATGTTTCTTTTCCCCGTAACAAGCTTGTAGTGATTACCGGATTGAGCGGCAGCGGAAAATCTTCTCTTGCTTTTGACACCATTTACGCAGAAGGCCAAAGGCGATATATGGAGACTTTTAGTGCCTATTCCAGACAGTTTATGGGAGGAATGGAGCGCCCTGATGTCGACAAGGTTTCCGGACTAAGTCCTGTAATTGCAATTGAACAAAAAACGACAAGCAAGAATCCTCGGTCTACTGTCGGTACAATCACTGAAATCTATGATTTTATGCGCTTGCTGTTCGCGCGTACAGCAGATGCTTTCTCTTACAATACAGGAGAAAAGATGGAGCGCATGAGCGAAGACCAGATTCTTGAAAATATTTTTAGAAAGTATAGCGACATTCCCGTAAATATTCTGGCTCCTGTTGTTAAAGGTCGAAAAGGACACTATCGTGAACTTTTCGAGCAAATTCGTAAACAAGGATATGTAAAAGTCAGAATAGACGGAGCTATTCAGGATATTACCGCTAAAATGCAGGTAGACCGCTACAAAATCCATGATATTGAGATCGTTGTAGACCGATTAATTATAGACCGCAAAGATGTAAGGCGTTTACAAGACTCGCTGCAATCAGCAATGAAGCTGGGTAAGGGAATCATTAAGATTAGCGATAAGGATAACAATGTGTCCCACTTTAGTAGATTTTTAATGTGCCCTACCACCGGTATTTCTTATGATGAGCCACAGCCGAATAGCTTCTCCTTTAATTCACCGTATGGTGCGTGTGAGAACTGTGATGGTCTTGGATATATTTTGGTGATTGATAAGGACTCCGTGATTCCCAACCCTAAGCTCAGTATTATAAACGGCGGATTAGCGCCATTAGGTGAATATAGGGATATCTGGATGTTTCAGGTACTGAAAGCATTGGCAAAGAAATATAGCTTCTCTCTATCTACTCCGATTGAAAAACTAAGTCAGGAACACCTAGAATTGATACTTAATGGAACACCAGAGCTTCTGAGTGTTGCAGTTGAATACAATAAATGGAATGTCCAGAATTATCAAATCTCCTTCGACGGGATTATCAAATTGCTCGAAGAGCAGCAGGAGAAAAAAGGCGAGGGTGCGGTGGATGATATGGAGGCTTTCAGAAAGCTGAAAACCTGTCCTGTGTGTAACGGTGCGAGATTGAAAAGGGAAAGTTTGCATTTTAAAATAGATGGTAAAAACATCTTTGAGCTTGCAGATATGGATATCAATTCTTTGAAAAACTGGTATGGAGGAATAGAAGATCGTTTGAATGAACGACAAAATACGATTGCAAAAGAGGTATTAAAGGAGATTAGAACGCGGTTAGACTTTCTTACTGATGTGGGATTGAATTATTTGTCACTGGATAGAACAGCACGAACCTTATCCGGAGGTGAGGCTCAAAGAATCCGTTTGGCAACTCAAATCGGATCGCAATTGATGAATGTGATGTACATTTTGGATGAACCAAGCATCGGTTTGCATCAACGCGACAATGAACGTTTAATTGGTGCGCTAAAGAATTTAAGAGACCTTGGAAATACCGTCCTGGTTGTTGAGCATGATAAAGAAATGATTCTGGAAGCAGATTACGTAATAGACGTTGGTCCGGCGGCTGGTGTGCATGGCGGACAAATTGTGGCTCAGGGCACGCCGGCTGATGTCCTTGCATCTAATACCCTAACTGCTGCCTATCTAAATGGTAAGAAGGAGATAGCTGTACCTAAAAAAAGAAGAAAAGGGAATGGACATAAGCTTTCTATAATAAAGGCAAGCGGGCATAATTTAAAGGATGTTTCTGTTGATTTCCCCTTAGGTAAATTCATTGCGGTAACGGGGGTTTCAGGCAGTGGGAAATCCAGCTTAATTACAGAGACCTTGTATCCTATCTTGAACCATCACTTTTTTAGAGCTAAAAAGCATCCTTTGCCTTATGAAAAGGTAAATGGGTTGAAGGAAATTGACAAAGTAATCGAGATTGACCAAGCGCCAATAGGCCGTACGCCGAGATCTAATCCTTCAACTTATACAGGTGTGTTCTCTGATATCAGAAATCTCTACGTACAACTGCCTGAAGCAAAAATAAGAGGTTATAAGCCTGGCCGTTTCTCGTTCAATGTAAAAGGTGGACGGTGTGAAACTTGTCAGGGTGGTGGAATGAAGGTTATTGAGATGAACTTTCTTCCCGATGTTCAGGTTCCTTGCGAGGAATGTGGCGGAAAGCGATACAACAGAGAAACGTTGGAAGTAAGATACCGAAGCAAATCAATTAGTGATGTGCTCGATATGAGCATCGAGGAAGCCGTTTACTTCTTTGAAAACATGCCTTCGATATATCGGAAGATAAAAACCTTGAAGGACGTTGGTCTTGGGTACATTACTCTAGGCCAATCCTCAACAACGTTATCTGGTGGAGAAGCGCAGCGGGTGAAATTGGCGACAGAGCTATCTAAAAAAGATACCGGGAGGACATTCTACATTCTCGATGAGCCCACTACTGGTTTGCATTTTGAAGACATTAATGTGCTTTTGGGTGTACTAAACGAGTTGGTAGAAAAAGGAAATACTGTTCTGGTGATCGAACATAACCTTGACGTGGTGAAAGTTGCTGACTGGGTTATTGATCTAGGTGAAGAAGGTGGCGCGGGGGGTGGAAGGATTATTTTTGAAGGTACCCCTGAGGGCCTTATTCAGAATCCAATAAGTTTAACTGGTAAGTTTTTAAAGAAGGAAATGAATTTATAACCACAAAATATGGCAATTTATTTAAGCGATTATTTACCCGATACGGATGACGATAGTTTGCGACAAATTGTTGCCAGGGGAATAGATAAAGGAGGAAAAAGGCCCCAACCTTTTCAATTGATTGAAAGTGATGATATTAGTCGCCTTTTCAAGCCTAGACAGCCTTTTAGTCACAAGGGTACCTATGGTCATGCTTTGATTATCGCAGGTGCAGAGGAGACGATGGGAGCTGCCTTGATTTCGGCAAAAGCATGTTTGCATGCAGGCGCCGGTCTAACATCTTTAAGTATACCTTCCTCAGGTTTAACAGCTTTGAATACCGCAATGCCCGAGGTAATGTTTCTTGATCGTAAAAGTCTACAGAAAATTGCCGGAAATGATTTTAAAAAATATCAGGCTATTGCTATTGGTCCGGGATTAGGGAAAGATCAGAAGCAGCTCCTCAATCATATTTTAGGTGTAGGAATGTCAATAGTTATAGATGCAGATGCCCTAAATATACTTGCTGAAGATCCTAAACTCCTGAACAAGCTTCCAAAGAATTCTATTTTGACTCCACACATGAAGGAGTTCGACACTCTTTTCGGAACGCACAAAACTTGGTGGGGTAGGTTGCAAACTGCCATTTCAAAGGCAAAAGAATATGAAATTGTAATTGTATTAAAGAATGAACGGACTTTCATCATTGGTCAGAATGGTACTGTATCAATCAATCCAACAGGTAATCCAACGATGGCTCAGGGGGGAATGGGCGATGCGTTAACAGGAATAATCACGGCATTTATCGCACAAGGATTTAATGAAAAAACTGCAGCAATTCTAGGTGTTTATTTCCACGGAAAGTCTGGGGATGATTTATCTGCTGACCACAATTCATTGACTGCTTCAGAGGTGATTTTACAATTGTCTAAAACAATTAAACACCACCCATAGCCATCATCTTCTCCATTGTTGGGGTTGGACTACCACCACGTCGTTCAAGAGTTACTGCAAAAGCCTGAGCTTCACCAATCTCTTTCATGTTCACAAGAATGTGAGCAGTATCGGGATTCACATCGAATACACCCAAATCAACTGGTTTTCCATCCACCAGTGCCCATAACTGATATTGGTGCGTTTTGTCATTTGCCGGCAAGACCATTTTAGTAGTGTTTATCATCACATGTTTACCTGCAGGATGCCAATACACAACCATGTTGTCATTTGGATTTTTTTGGCCAGCTAGCTTGATTTTCTTCCAATCGGGACTATCAGACATCGCTACAAGCTTATTAAGATCGGAGTTATTTGACTTCATGTAGTTCACTGTACTGGTAAACTTCTCTCTGTCCAAACTTAGACTAGCAATTTGATCTCTCGCATTTCCTAAATCCGAATGCGCAGAATACAGTGCAGCTACGCTAACGACTAATAATGCGATGCACGCTACCAGAGCAAGTCGTAAACCGCGTATTTTAGACTGATAATTGATTTTTACTTCCGCGGCGTTTAATGGGATGACTTTCGCTTCTGGATGAGAAGCCGTAGCTATTAGCCCAATGCGTTCGAATATTCTGTTTTCTAAACCTACAGTAGGTTTCACAGCGTTCTGCATCGCATATTTCTCCAGGGCAATTTCTATAGCCACTATCTCCTGCCTAATTTCAGGACATGAAGAAGCCATAGCCTGAACCTCTTTTTGTTCCTGGGCGGTTAGTTGCCCAAGAACAAAAAGCTCAAGTATGCCGGATTCTATATATGCTTTTCCTTCTTCCACTCTAATTAAAATTCTTTCTTAATTCCAAAATACCCATTCTAATCCGGGTT
The DNA here is from genome assembly GCF_046546555.1 of Pedobacter sp. JCM 36344. Classification (NCBI taxonomy): domain Bacteria; kingdom Pseudomonadati; phylum Bacteroidota; class Sphingobacteriia; order Sphingobacteriales; family Sphingobacteriaceae; genus Pedobacter; species Pedobacter sp. JCM 36344. Next base: position 143,165 of record NZ_JBKHKK010000007.1, on the reverse strand, counting down.
TTGACCGTGCCTAATGGTAAGTTTAACTCTTCCGCCGCTTCAACATGTGTATATCCTTTAAAATATACTAGATCCAACACAATTTTAAATTCTGGTTTAAGCGATGTGACAAGATCCCTAACACCGAGAACATCTTCATTGAAAGTGACTTCTTTCTGCGCGTCTATAAAATCTACGTTATTTTCAATGTCTTGGTTTTTATTGGAATTCTTAAAATCTTTCGAACGGACTTTATCTATTGACAAGTTACGCGCAATGTTCATCATCCAGGTAAATAAACGACCTTTTGAGTTATCGTAGCTTCCTGCCGAGTTCCATATTTTAATGAAAGTTTCCTGTAGTAAATCCTCAGCAACCTCAGTATGCTGTATTACCCTTGAGATCACTCCGAGAAGTGCGCCAGAGTACATATCGTATAACGCCTGGATAGCCAATGTGTCCTGACTTTTCAGCTTGCTTACGAGTTCTTCCTCGGAGAGTGATATTTTTTTAGTTGCTTCCAATGAATCGCTAATATACAGAAAGTACAACAGGATCAAAATGTAATTTGTTTTTTATGCACCTGTAAGGACAGTGCACCTAGATCAAACTTAGAAGTCAAATAAATGCTTTTCGGCGTGATAAGAAGAACGAACTAATGGTCCGCTTTCTACGTATTTTAGACCCCTGGCTAAACCTATTTCTTTGTATTTAGCAAATTGATCAGGATGAATCCAATCTACAACAGGATGGTGATTACGGGTTGGCTGCAGGTATTGACCCAATGTTAAGATATGAACGCCATTGGCTAAAAGATCATCTATTGCCTCCAAAACATCGTCTTCAGTTTCGCCCAGGCCGAGCATAATCCCAGTTTTGGTTCTCAGTCCAAACTCCGAAATCCTTTTTAAGGCTTCCAAACTTCTTTCATATTTAGCTTGAATGCGCACTTGTTTCGTCAAGCGTCTTACGGTTTCAACATTGTGAGACATCACCTCCGGGCGTTCTTCTAATACTCGGTAGAGATTGTCCCACATCCCTCTAAAATCAGGAATTAAGGTTTCTAATGTGGTTTCCGGACTTTCTCTTCTGATTGCCTGCAATGTTTTTGCCCAAATGATGGAACCTCCGTCTTTAAGGTCATCCCTATCTACAGAAGTGATCACACAGTGCTTCACCTGCATCAGTTTTACCGAATTCGCAACACGGTTTGGTTCATCAGTATCAACAGCTAATGGTCTACCGGTAGCGACCGCACAAAAAGAACAGGAGCGAGTGCAAATGTTTCCAAGAATCATGAAGGTCGCAGTACCAGCACCCCAGCATTCGCCCATATTCGGACAATTGCCACTTTCACAAATGGTATGTAGCTTGTGCGTATCGACCAGGCTTCTTACCTGTGCATATTCTTTACCAACCGGAAGTTTAACTCTAAGCCAATCTGGTTTGCGTTGTACTGGGTTTTCTGAAACAACCGGAAGTGCGATCATGATACAAAGTTAAGCAATAGCTTTCAATTGGAAGAATAACGTAATGTTAGCGCTGTGTAATCTTGACTTTTTTTAAAATTTAGCGAAATAAACGAGTTTAACATTTGATACCCCTTATTTTAGCATTAAAGACTTTCACTGCAGGTACTTTTACAAATATTATTAATCGATAGAAACATGAAGAAGATCTTTCTAGGCGGCAATGTCGTGGCATTCGTTTTTTTAGCAATGGGTTTATATGCTTGTAAAAATACAGTCTCAAATGAAGAGCGGCCTATTACAGAACTCTTGCCCATTGAAGTTGTTCCTGCAAAGTCCAGTATCAATGCAACACTAGTAACTCCTAATGCAAGTGTCGAAGCCAACAAAGTTTATAATTTCTTACGAGATAACTATGGGAAAAAGATGCTCTCAGGCGTTATGACATTAAACAGTTTCGATGAAACTTCCTGGCTTAAAGAAAATACAGGTAAAGAACCTGCTATTATTGGCCTTGATTTCATGCACAGTGGAAGGGGATACAACTGGTATGACGACGAAGCCCCTATAAAGGATGCAAAAGTTTATTGGTCAAGGAATGGAATACCTGTTTTCGTGTGGCATTGGCGTGATCCTTCCAGATTAACAGAAGAGTTTTACTCCAATAAAACGAATTTTGACGTGTCTAAGATCACAGATCCCTCATCTTCTGAATACAAGGCAATGATATCCGATATTGATTATGTGAGCGGCATGCTCAAAAAGTTACAGGCAGATCATGTGCCTATTATTTGGAGGCCCCTTCATGAAGCTGCTGGTAAATGGTTTTGGTGGGGTTCAAAAGGACCGGCAGCGTGTAAAATGCTTTATCAGGTCATGTATGATCGAATGGTTAACTATCATAAGTTAAATAACCTGATATGGGTTTGGACGCGCGAGCCTAAAGATGATGTATGGTATCCTGGGGATGATGTGGTAGATATCGTGGGTAGAGATCATTATAATCAAGGAGACCATAGTTCTAGAATTAGTGAATTTAATACATTAGCAACTTTGTATGGGAATAAGAAGATGATTACCCTTAGCGAGTGTGGTTCCATGCCCGATGTAGATGATGTGGTAAAGGATGCTGCGGGCTGGTCATGGTTTATGCCCTGGTATGGAGACTTTACCAGAAATAGTACCCAAAATTCACTTGGTATTTGGAAGAAAGCTTTTGCAAGTAATTATGTAATCACACTAGACGAAATGCCGTCTTTAAAAAATTAGAGATGAAAATGAAACACTTATATATCGTAGTAGGCTTATTATGTGGCAATTCAGTTTTTGCGCAAATGATGGCGCCTATAGACCAGAAAGCAACAAAAGAAACGAAAGCCCTGTTTGAAAACCTATTTCGTCTTTCTGACAAACACACGTTATTTGGGCACCAACATGCTACAGAATATGGACATGGATGGTCTGGAGATGACAACCGGTCAGATGTGAAGTCTGTAGTAGGTAGCCACCCTGCTGTAATTGGGGTAGATTTCTCAGGATTATCCGGCAGACCAGACGCTTATATTAAAACCACGAAAGAAAGGTTGGTCAAACTCATTACTGATACTTACAATAGGGGGGGAGTTACCACTGTAGCATGGCACTTTTCAAACCCGGTATCTGCCGGCGACTTCTACTGGAAAGATTCGGTATCTTTGCCAGCAGTAAAGTATATTATCCCGGGAGGAGAAGCACACGCTAAATACCTGAAGATACTTGATGGCATTGCAGATGTGGCGAAAAACATAAAAGGTAAAAATGGTGAGCTCATCCCTGTTATTTTCCGACCCTATCATGAGTTTGATGGAGATTGGTTTTGGTGGGGGAAATCGCATTGTACGCCTGACGAATTTAAAGCGTTATGGAAGTCGACAGTAAGCTACTTAAGAGACAGCGCCGGCGTGCACAACTTTATATATGCGTTCTCTCCTGATAATACGTTTACAACTGAACAACAGTATCTGGAAAGGTATCCAGGGAATGAATGGGTAGATATGGTGGGAATGGATAATTACGGAGATATGGGTAGATACGATAAATACAACGTAGATTTTGCAATTCGAAAACTCAGAGTGGTATCTACGTTTGCTTTAAAAAATGCAAAATTAGCAGCGTTTACAGAAACAGGATTAGAATCTTTACCCAATCCGAATTGGTGGAACGATGTCTTGTTAAAAGTGATGAAAAGTAAAGGAATAAGAATGTCCTATGTATTGGTTTGGAGAAATGACTCCAGCAGTCCTACTCATTTTTACGCACCATATCCCGGGCACCCTAACATAGCAGACTTCAAAAAGTTCTATAATGACCCTTATACCCTCTTTGAAAAAGACTTGATGAACATTTATAAATAGTTGAGATCTTGAGTTAATGTATAAAAGCATAAAATCGTCGGTTTGTATCGCATTGCTCATCTTTTTTAATAACGATATAAAAGCGCAATACGATCAATATCAGTTTTCTCATCTTAACATTGATAACGGGTTGCCCCATAACGATGTTAACTGCTTTTATAAGGATAACAAAGGATTTCTTTGGTTAGGAACCATGGCTGGGCTCGCCCGCTTTGACGGTTACAGTTTTAAGGTATATAAACACAGGGGGAAGAATAGCTCGACAATAAGCGACAGTGATGTCCGAACGATCAATGAAGGCCCAAATCAGAAGTTGTGGATAGAAACAAGGGCAGGGCTGGATATCTATGATCCCGAAACCGAACAATTCGACCATAATATTAAGCCTGAGCTGGAAAAGTACGGAATTCCGGACAGCAATGTTCGTATGGTTAGAAAGGGACATGATGGGGTTTTTTGGTTTGTATCCACAGTTACCGGGCTATATAAATATGATTCAAAAACACAAAAGAGCGCACATGTTTCTCATCACCTGCGCGTTGAAAATACAGTAGGTGTAAGTCCGGTTATCGATCTTGCGGAGGACAAAAATGGCAATGCTTGGATTATTCATGCTGATGGCCTGTTGGAAATGCTTTCTAAGACAACCCGGCGTGTAGAACAGCGGATCAGTCTGGCAAATAAATTTTATAATCCTGAAAGTGATACTTATAAAATCTTCGTCGACCGTCAGGGATTGGTATGGGTTTATGATATTTCAACCTCTACCGGAGTAACTTCATTTGATCCTGGCACAAAAGTTCTCAGAAAAATTAGCAAAGCTTCCGCCTACCTGAAGTTAAATTCTGATATCGTTACCGGAGTAGTGCAGGACAAAGATGATAACATATGGATCGGGACAGACCATGGCGGCATTAATGTTATTAATAAAAGGATTTCTGCGATCAAATATGTCCTAAACAATGAAAACGACAGCAAGAGTCTTAGTCAAAATAGTATTTCGAGTATTTATTATGATGACCAGGGTATCGTATGGATCGGCACATTCAGAAAGGGTATTAACTTTTACCATCCCGGGATCATCAAGTTTAATCTTATAAAACACTCTTCTGATCCAGGCAGCCTGATCTACAGTGATGTAAATAGAATGGTTGAGGATAAGGCAGGTAATATCTGGATTGGCACCAATGGAAAGGGGCTAGTCTATTATAAAAGATCTTCGGGGAAGTTTATTTCCTATCGCCATGATTTAAGAAATCCTAAGAGCCTTTCCCATGATGCGATTGTTGCGATCTATATCGACCAGTTTGAAAAAATATGGGTGGGAACCTATACCGGGGGATTTGATATTTTCGAAAAGGGGGTTTTTAAACATTATAAGCGGATCCCCAATGATCTGGAAAGTTTAAGTGACAATAAGGTGTCCGACTTCCTGGAGGATTCGTCAAACAGATTCTGGATTGCCACAATGGGCGGAGGATTGAACCTTTTTAATAGACAGACAGGGAAGTTTAAGCGATTCAGGCAGCAAAATGGTAAGGTAAGCTCAGACTATGTGTTTAAAGTGCTGGAAGATTCTCAGCAAAATATTTGGATAGGTACGTCTTATGGAATGAATGTTTTGATGAATGGCAGCGATCGCTTTGTAAAGATAGTCAACAACCCAAACAATGATAATAGTTTAGTAAATGACAACATAAATAGTTTTATCATTGATAGAAGTGGTAAGCTTTGGATAGGCACCAGAGATGGACTTAGCATTTATAGTCCCAAAGCTAACCGCTTCTATAATTATACAACTGAGGAAGGTCTCGCTGACAATAATGTCATGGACATTCAACAAGACGATAGCGGAAACTTCTGGGTGAGCACTTCCAACGGTCTGTCAAAAATTACTGTTGACGAGAAAAAAGGTTTCAAAGTTAAGTTCGAGAATTTCGACGAAAATGATGGTTTGCAAGGAAAAGAATTTAATAGGATCGCTTCTGTTAAGCTCAAAACTGGCGAACTGGCATTCGGTGGGCCCGATGGGATTAATATCTTTCAACCAGCAAACATAAAGCCTTATCATCAGACTTCCAGACTTTTTATTACCGATTTTCAATTGTTTAATAAAACTGTCACTGTTAACACGGGCGTTGACGGTCGTACCATTCTCAAGCGTTCTATCTTTAACACGAAAGAAATTACCCTCAGCCATGATCAGAATGTCTTCTCCATAGAATTTGCCTCGGTAAATTATGTAGGTCCGCATAAGGTAAAACTGGAATACATGTTGGATGGATTTGATCAGACCTGGATAGCTACAGATAATACATCTAGAAAAGCCACCTATACAAACCTTGATCCAGGGAATTATACTTTTAAAGTTCGTACAATAAGCACTGATGAGGTATCAGATATTGAACCTGTGGTTCTTAAGATCAAAATCCTAAATCCATGGTATAATTCAACTTTAGCTAAAATACTCTCCGTGCTGCTGGTAGCAGCTGCGCTGTATTACTTGCGCCACCGAGGCATCCGGAAACTTAAAGCACAGTTCGCTACGGAACAGGATAAAAAAGAAACAAAGCGGATTATTAATAGCGAACGCCTGGAGGCTGTAAGAATTAGAGAAATGGATGCAATGAAGATTAAATTTCTTACGAACGTTAGTCATGAATTCAGAACTCCTTTGTCGCTTATCCTGGCACCAATTGATAAGTTGAGGAAGGCTTTAGATGACGATCAACTCAAAGAACAAGTCTCCATGATTCAGAAGAATGCTAAAAGACTGCTTAATCTCGTAAACCAATTGCTTGATTTTAGGAAGATGGAGCTTAAGGAAATAAAGTTGCAGAAACAGCCAGGTGATCTTATTTTGTTTGTGAAAGAAATCACCTATTCCTTCAAGGACATAGCGGAGCAAAAAAACATACAGCTTACTTTCAACACCACCTATGAAACATTGAAGCTAAACTTTGACCAAGATAAGATTGAAAGAATCCTATTTAATCTGCTTTCTAACAGCTTCAAATTCACATTTAGTAATGGTAAAGTCAATGTTTCTATGGACTGCATTATGATGGATCAGTACATGGTAGAGATCAGAGTAAGGGATTCTGGAATAGGAATAGCTAAAGAAAAACAGGAAAAAATATTCGACAGCTTTTTCCAAAATGAAATCCCGGATGCAATTATCAACCAGGGAAGTGGCATAGGATTAGCCATTACGAAAGAATTCGTCAAGCTACACGGTGGGGAAATTTTCCTGGAAAGTGCCGAAGACGAGGGCAGTTGTTTTATTATTCTTATTCCCTTTGACGAGCTGAGAGAACAGCGCTTTGCAACCGATAATTTCGTTGATGCCTTAATAGCAGATGAGAGTCCTGAACGAAGAGATCTTGTTCGACCTTCTTTGTCGAAGAAAACTACAGTGCTGTTGGTTGAAGATGATACAGATCTACGTTTTTACCTGAAGGATAACCTGAAAGAAGACTTCAACGTTATAGAGGCAGTCAATGGAAAGGACGGCTGGCAGAAAGCACTGTTTCACCATCCCAACATTATCGTCAGCGACATATCCATGCCTCAAATGACTGGTATTGAACTTTGTAAAAAAATCAGATTAGATTCCAGGACCACTCAGATTCCTGTGATACTTTTGACTGCACTTATTGGCGAAGAGCAAGAACTTACGGGTCTTGAAACCGGGGCGAATGATTACATGACAAAGCCTTTCAGCTTTGAGATCCTTCATTCAAAAATTAGAAATATCCTTGCTCAACAAGAGTCATTCAGAAGAGTCTATCAAAAACAGGTTGAAGTTCGGCCTGCGAAAGTCGAATCTGAGAGTCCGGATGACGACTTTCTTCAGCAAGTGCTACAAGAAATTGAAAGGAACATTTCAAACAGCAATTTCTCGGTAGATATCCTGAGCGGTTTAATGCTTGTGAGCAGGGTTACACTTTACAAACGCATCGTGGCGCTTACTGGTAAAACTCCTTTAGAATTTATCAAGTCATACCGTTTAAAGAGAGCTACTCAGCTCCTTGAACAAGGAAAGCTCACCGTTTCTCAGGTTTGCTATAAAGTTGGCTTCAAAACTACCAAGAACTTTGTGAAGTCGTTCAAGGATGAATTTGATGTTTTGCCTTCCAAATATACAAAAGCAGAAATGTAACCGTCTTTTAATAACGTTTCAAGGGGGTTAACATTTGAGTCCCCCTTTTTTAGCAATCGAGATTCCTGTTCTTCATACGTTTATCCTTGGAAACACTCCCCGTGTTTCCCAGCTAAACCAAATATGTTGATTAAAATGAAAAGTAAAAGAAAAAGTTTTAATAGGTGGATTTATTGCCTATTCATCATCATTACGCTAATCGGAATTTCCAATTCCATTTATGCCCAAACCACTACCAGGATTATTACCGGAATTGTTACCGATGAAGACGGAACAACTTTACCCGGCGCTGCAGTATTAGTAAAAGGCACAAAAACTTCCACTTCTACGAACGTAGATGGTAAATATTCAATCTCTGTTCCATCAGATGAAAGCGTACTTGTTTTCTCCTATGTAGGTGCAACATCTACAGAAGCCATTGTTGGAACAACAGTGGTCTTAAACATCACTTTGAAATCATCAGTATCTATATTGTCAGATGTTGTAGTAATCGGTTACGGTACGGCCAAACGGTCTAATGTAACCTCTGCAATTTCATCAATCAGCGAAAAGGACATTAAAGATCTTCCAGTTTCAGGTGTGGATCAAGTCCTGCAAGGTAAAGTTGCAGGCGTAAGCGTAACCACCAACGGCGGTCAACCAGGTGGTGGAGTTTCGGTTCGGGTTAGGGGCGTTACCTCCGTAAATGGAAACGAACCACTCTATGTTGTAGATGGGGTTCCATTGCAAAGCAACCGCAATAGTATCTCTCAAGATCAACTTGGAGGTATGGGCGGACAGACTAGCCAAAGTCCTTTAGCATCACTTAACCCATCAGATATTTTAAGTGTTGACATTTTGAAAGATGCCTCAGCGCAAGCTATCTATGGATCATTAGCTGCGAACGGGGTGGTTATCGTAACTACAAAAAGAGGGAAGGCCGGAGAAGGAAAGATCACTTACGAAGGTTATTATGGCTTACAGGAAGTTCAAAAGAAATTGAAAATCATGGATCTTAGTCAGTTTGCCCAATATAACAATGAAGTTTTAGGGGAGATTGCGGCGGTTGATGGTAATACAACTTTCACTACCGTTGGTGAGTTCCAAAATCCATCTATACTGGGTAAAGGAACTGATTGGCAGGATGAGGTATTTAGAAGTGGTGTGATGCAAAATCATCAGGTCAGTTTTTCTGGAGGACAGGATAAAACCAACTACTATACCTCCTTCAATTATTTTAGCCAGGAAGGAACAATTATAGGGTCTGACTTCAATCGCTTATCATTAAGGTTCAATATTGATCAGCAGGTAAAAAGCTGGTTTAAAGTCGGGTTAAGTACCAATTTGACAAGAAGTAACCAACGAATCTCGTTAACAAACGGTTCTGATGCTATAGTTACCATTGCTACAGCAAACAGTCCTGCCGCCCCAGTTTACAATGAGGGTGGGGGGTATGCTACTACTGTTGCTGTTGGTGGTTATAATTTCGGTAATGTTAGAAACCCGATCGCACTTGCTCTAGCCCGTGAGGTAAGAAATATTCAGACCAAAGGATATGGTAACCTTTATGGAGAACTATCATTTACTAAAAGCCTTTCATTTAGAACTGAAGCAAACTTTGATTATACGGTTGGAGACAACAGTGCATTTCAACCATACATAGATAATATTTTAACGCCAAGCAGGTTGGTTGAGCAGAGATCTTCAAATGTTTACTATGGCTTGAGAAACCTTTTAAACTATAATCAAACATTTGGCAAGCATAATGTAACGGCTTTACTTGGTCATGAAATTCAAGAAGGAGAATACGATCAATTAGAAGCTGCAAGGCAAAACCTTACCCAAAATATTCCTGCAATTGGTGCAGGTGGTGAAGCAGGTCAGTCTTTGGGGTCATATCTGGGTGATTTTGCTATGGAGTCTTATTTTGGTAGAGCAGGGTACACCTATGACAGTAGATATGCTTTAAATGTTTCTTTAAGAAGAGATGGTTCCTCTGCTTTTGGTCCTGACAATAGAATCGGCTATTTCCCAGCAGCTTCAATAGGCTGGACAGTTACGAATGAAACCTTTGCTAAGGATCTTAAGGTACTAAACTATTTGAAATTTAGAGCTGGAGCAGGAGCAGTTGGTAATCAAAACTCCCCAACGCAAAATGCCTATGTTACCAGGGTCAGATTAATATCTACCGCACCATTCGGACAAGGTGGTATTCCACAGAATGTAGGTAATCCTAAACTTGCATGGGAATCCGTGATCACTTACAATGGTGGTATTGATATGGGTTTTCTCGACAGAAAGCTTGAACTTACCGTGGATATTTATAAAAAGGAAACATCAGAAATGATTCTAACCAGTTCACTCCCTGTGTTTACGGGAATTGGAATTCAATATAACGATATACAAGCACCAGTTGTGAATGCCGGTAACATGGTCAACACGGGATTTGATATCTCTATAAATTCAGCAAATATTACTCGTACAAATTTTGAATGGAAAACTAACCTTATTTTCTCCCGTTATAAGAATATTTTAAACTCCTTAAACAGCGAGACTGCTGACATTTCGAGGTATGTGGAGTATGGTAATGCTGTATTGTTAACAAGAACGCTTGCAGGCAGATCAGTAGGAGGATTCTATGGTTTTGTTACTGACGGTCTTTTCAGAAGTATGGATGAATTGAATAGCGGTCCTGATCAAGGATTAGGTATTAGTCCGAAGGGTACATGGTTAGGCGATATTCGTTATAAAGACCTAAATGCTGATGGTAAAATTGATCAAAATGATTTGACTTTCATCGGTGATCCTAATCCATCTTTTACTTACGGAATTACCAACACCTTTAAGTACAAAACGCTCGATTTATCAGTGTTCTTACAAGGGTCGTACGGAAACGATGTGCTAAATTATACTAAGAGAACCACTGAAGCATTAAACAATGTTTATAACAACCAATTGGAGACCGTAATGGGTAGGTATTCTGCAACCAATACTGATGGAAAATTACCAAGATATAACCAATGGCACAACAACAACTTCAGGGTTTCTGACCGATTTGTAGAAAATGGATCGTATTTGAGAATTCAGAATGTGACTTTGGGATATAACCTTCCTGTAAATATTATAAAAAAGGCAAAAATGGCAAACGCAAGGCTTTTTGTATCTGGTCAGAATCTGTATACTTTCACTAATTACACTGGTTATGACCCAGAACTTGGGGCATTCAATGGTGGAGCTACCTTCTTCAATATAGATAATGGAAACTATCCCAATCCACGCACATTCACATTTGGTGTAAACATCACTTTCTAAGACCTACTGACATGAAACTGAAAATACGAATAATATATACAGCAGTCGCCATAGCGATGTTGACAATTACCTTCTCCTGTAAAAAAGACTTTTTGGAGAAGCCTTCCAGAAATGAACCAACACTTGAAACGTATTATGATAACGCTGCGCAAGTAAGGGGAGCTACTGGACTACTTTATAATAGTGTATGGTATGAATATCAGGATAAAGCTTTCCATGCGATCGGGGAGGTATTGAGTGGAAATATGTATACTGGAGATACTAAATATAATACATTTTTAAACTTCTCAATTTCAGGTACTGATGAACAGGTGACCAGATCATGGTATGCCTTTTATAAAGAAGCTGGAAATGCCACAGTTCTGATAAACACTTTTGAGCAAAAAAAATCTAAGGTTTCAGATGCTTCTTTTTTGATTCAAGGTATTGCTGAGGCGAGATTTATGCGTGGCGTAGCCTATTTTTACCTTGCTAGAGTATTTGGGGCAGTACCAATCGTTACTGATCCTGTTGTACTTGCGGAAACTGGGAAATTCAATGTTCCCCGTTACATCCAATCTGACGTGCTTAAGTTTGCAATTGAAGATATGAAGTTTGCTGAAGAAAATTTGCAAGCCACAGACGAAAAGGGCCGCGTCACAAAACTATCAGCAACGGGCATGATGGCTAAAGTATATCTCTATTTAAAGGATTTTGATAATGCTAAATTAAAAGCCGGGCAAGTTATTGCTTCTGGTAAATATTCGCTTTATCCTGACTACTACAGGATGTTTACGGATCCGTCAGCGAATAACAATCAAGAAGTACTATTTGCTTTCCAATGGCTTGCTGCTGGTGGATATTCCATTGGAAATCCTATCCAGGCTTATGTTGGTCCATCGACACTATTACTGCCAACAACCGGAGCAGGATACTCTGCAATTTTACCATCCATCGATTTGTTAAATAGCTATGAGCCTAACGACAAAAGGAGGGGCTGGTCTGTTATGGAACAAGGTTTTACCAGAACAGATTGGGTAAATACTAATTTTCCATCTGGTTTTGTCTACGATACGACTTATGTTACTTCAGCCGATCAGCAAACAAAAATTAAAACCGGTACAAGATCTAATTCACTAAAATACGTAGTTGGTCCCGGTAGTAAAGACGTTGTTGTTAATGGCACTTCAACAGATATAAATACCTATATATTGAGGTACGCTGATATTTTGCTGATCTATGCAGAGGCTACTTTAGGTACCGCGGGATCAACAAATGATGCGACTGCATTGAAAGCCTTTAATGATGTTAGACATCGTGCAGGATTTGGCGTATCGGCAGACAAAACAGTATTGACACCCGATGTAATTCTTCATGAGCGGAGAGTAGAATTTGCTTTCGAGGGGGATTATTGGTTTGATATCCAGAGACAAGGATTTGCCAAAGCCAAACAAATTATAGACAATCAGGAGCGTGGTATTTATGGTTTTGCGGGAAAACATGTGATTGAAAGCATTAAAGCTACACTTCGTGCCGCAGAAAACTTGTATCTACCTATTCCTACCACTGAAATTTTAACAAATCCCGAGCTAGCTAAGCCGGCTATTCCTTATTACAATTAAAAAATATCACTATGAAAAGGTTCAACATTAAATCAATTTTATTTTTTGGAGTTGCATTCATCATTGCTTCCTGCACTAAGGAAGTTGAAAAGCCTGAAGCAAAAGACAATCCTAAGGCGAATGCGTTGGAAGTGTCGGAGGGACCAGCCGGAACAGTAGTATCTATAACAGGAAGCGATCTTGGAGGAATGAAAACAATTATGTTTGAGAAAGACAGCGTTTTCGCGAATTTTAATCCCGTTTTTAACAATAACAGCGCTGTTGTATTTAGGGTTCCTGATGATGCTTCCGGCGGTAACCAGAACATCATACTAACTAATTCATTAAATAAGCAAATAGCTATCCCTTATACTGTAATTGCATTGCCGACGGTAACTGAGGTTTCAAATTACAACTTTGAAACGAATACGGAGATCACCCTCACCGGTAATAACTTAAATGATGTGGTGTCTGTGGGTGTCACTGGTACTTCTGCAACTGCCACTATCGTTTCCCAGAAAAAGAGAAGCCTTGTAATTAAAATGCCATCAACTGACGTTAACAGTGCAGCCCTGACAATTACTAATAGCACTGGTCCGATCGTTACAAACCAAGTATTTGTTAACCTTGATAAGGCGTATAAAATCTTTACCGAAGGATACAATAACGGGTTTGAGAATGCATCATGGGGTCCAGCATCCACTTCGACTGCATTTGCGAAGACAGGGGCAACCTCTTTCAAAGCAGGCTACATTAAAGGGAACTGGAGCGCCAATGGCTTCGCCAATTGGACTGGGATTGCCAATACTCCTGGATTCAAATTTATGTCATTTTGGGTGAAGGGAGCTTCAGCAGCTTACACATTATATGTAACTGGAGATCAAAGAGAAGGTGGTTATGGAAACTCAGACACCACAGTGCCAATTCAGATCCCTGCAAATGTGTGGACGTACTTCAAAATACCGATGGAGACTTTGCAGCTTTGGAAAAAAGGCGGTCCTTTCAAGCAAATTGGATTCTTTATTCAAGGTCCTGATGCCCAAGATGAGGCATTTTATTTTGACGATGTAATATTTATTAGATAAAGATAAAAACTATAGCTGGTTTAAATGTACGGGGAGAGCCAGGATTGGATCTCCCTTGTATTTATTTGCCAATCACTTCCGCAACTTCCTCTGCTGATATATCGCTATGTGATGCATCAAGGACGCAGTTCCCATCTTTAATTAATAGTATCTGTGGAGATTCGTGTTGCACCTGAAATGTCTCTGCTATTTGGACTGAAATCGGCCTGTATTTGATCAGATCTAGAAAATATAAAGAAGTATTTTCCGGAATTGCTTCCCAATCCATTTCGAAGCGGCGCTTTGCCATCATGCTGACTGAGCAGCGGGTACTGTGTTTAAATATCAGGCTGTATCCTTCTTGTTTTTTAATGTTATTGATCTGATCTAAATCAGTAATGTATTTCCACTGCATCTGTAATTTTTTTCGTTGTCTAAATTATCCTCTTCTTCTTTTGCCTTCCGGATACGAACTGTATGCTGGGCAAAGTCTGCTAGAGCATGCTTCCAAAACAGTGATTGCAAAAAATACGCCAATCAGTAGTACTGCAATTTTTTTCATCAGTTTTTATTTACGGTAGAATCTTGTACTAAGCTAACTAATTTGAATAAACATTCAAAGCTTTTACAGGTTGGCAGACAGATCTGCCATCTTTATTGCGGTGATGGCTGCTTCGTCTCCCTTGTTTCCATGTTTGCCTCCGGCACGGTCAATTGCTTGCTGTTGATCATTAGTGGTGAGTACGCCAAATATTACCGGTTTACCATGCTTTATGCTGACTTGCGTGATACCATTCGCTACCGCTTCACAAATGAAGTCGAAATGCTTGGTGTCTCCTTGTATCACACAGCCTAAGCAAATCACAGCGTCAAGGTCAGCGTATTTGTTCAGAAGAATATCTGCCGTGCTTGTTAGTTCAAAACTTCCTGGTACTACAACTGACATAATATTCTCATCAAGAACGCCATGTTTTAAAAGTGTATCGAATGCTCCTTTGTATAATGCTCCCGTTATCTCAGCGTTCCATTCTGCCACTGCTATAGCAATTTTATAGTTTTCTCCACTTGGTATCGTAGTATGCGAAAAATCAGATAGGTTTTTAAGATGTGTTGCCATATTGCAAAGCTAGATAAAAATATATTTATGACCTGCCTTAATCAAAAATACCCTGTCGAAGTTAATCGAACAGGGTACTGTTATACCTTTTAAGGGTAAGTAATACTACTTTACCTGAGCTTCTGCGCGACCGATGTATTCATCAATCAATACTGCTTCCTGGCTATCAGGATATTGAGTCTTGATTTTAGTGTAGGCATCCTGAGCGCCTTTGAAATCTTTCAACATTTCATTTACTAATCCTAATTTTTTAAGGAACATTGGTGATGTGAACTTGTTACTAGCTTTATCTGCAGCTTTCTTGTAGTAAGTAGCGGCTTGTTTATAATCTTTCAGCTCACTGTAAGCGTCACCCAGAAGACCAAGAGCAAGGGGGTCAATAACTGTGCTTCCTGTTTCAGAATAGCTGCCTAACGACTCAACGGCTTTTTTGTATTCGCCTTTACGTAAATATATACCACCTAAGTAAAGGTTAGCAAGGTTTGCAGATTTAGTGTTCGCATACTCATCAGCAATTTTCTCTAAACCAGGATATCCACCTTCACCATTTAAAGCCTTATTCGATAAGGAATCAACTCCGATAAATCGTTCAGCTTTGTACATTTTTGCTGAAGCTTCTTCTGCCCTGCCTTTTAAGTAAAAGTTTTGATACCATATATAGATAGCGATAAGCAGCACAATCGCACCAGCAATAAATAATAGGCTTTTCGTGTTTTCTTGTAAAAATGAGCCCTTTCTAACCGGCTGGGTAGTTTCTTTTTCTGTTGTCAACATTTTGTTTTAAAAAAATTAAGGATTGCAAAAATACGTTTTTACATCAAAGTATCAACCTCTTTTTTAAGTATTTAATAAAACATATTAATAGCCATCTTAATTGACAATGGTAAACGGTAACTTTGAAATAGATTATATGTGGTTAAAAAACATTACGCTTCTAAATTTCAAAAATTATTCTGATGCAAATGTCAGTTTCTCCAAGACCGTCAATGCGTTCGTAGGCGATAATGGTGCCGGCAAAACCAACCTCCTGGATGCTATTCATTATTTATGCCTCTGTAAAGGATATTTTAATCCAATCGATACGCAACAGATTAAGACCAATGAAGATCTGTTTATGATCCAGGGGGATTTCGAGCGATTGGAAAAGAATGAGAAAATCACCTGCGGCGTTAAACGAAATCAAAAGAAACAATTCAAAAGGAATAAGAAGGAGTATGATAAGCTAGCTCACCATATTGGTCTTTTTCCATTAGTCATGGTCTCTCCTTATGATACAAATATCATTATGGAAGGGAGTGAGGAGCGACGAAGGTTTATGGACAATGTGATATCGCAGACCGATTCCAACTATCTTGATGAATTAATACTCTATAACAAGCATTTGTTAAATAGGAATGCATTATTGAAACAAATCTCTGTATCTAAAAGTTATGATCCTTCTTTGCTAGAGATATTTAATGATCAGCTTGTTGCATCTGGACTAAAAATCTTTGCAAAAAGACAAGCGTTTATGATTCATTTCATCCCGCTGTTCAACAAATATTACCAGTTTTTAACGGAAGACAACGAGCAGGTAGGGTTGCAGTATCAGAGCCAGCTAACAGACACCAATTTTGAGCAGTTATTGGTTCAATCTGTAGAAAAAGATAAAGTTTTAGAGCGAACGACTACCGGGATTCACAAAGATGAATTAATATTTACGATCTCTGATATGCCGCTCAAGAAATTTGGTTCCCAGGGTCAGCAGAAATCTTTCGTAATTTCACTAAAGCTTTCACAATACGCCTACCTCCAAAAACATAAGGGGTTTAAACCGCTACTATTGCTTGACGACATCTTCGATAAATTAGATGACAACCGGGTAAGTAAGTTGATGGAAATGGTTTCACACCATGACTTCGGACAGATTTTCATCACAGATACAGGAAAAGAAAGGGTATTAGCTATCTTTGAAAAGATAGCGACACCATTAACAATATTTGAAGTGAACAAAGGAACCTTAAGCCATGCGTAAACCGAACGATATTACCTTGAAAGAAGGAATTGGAAAGTTGCTTAACGTATATAAGCTTAAAGGGAGATTTGATGAAACTTCTGTCGTGGCATACTGGCCAGAGCTAATGGGTAAGGCAGTAGCAAACAGAACCACTCAAATTTATATAGCCCAAAAGAAATTGTTTATCAGACTGGAATCATCTGTGATAAAGAACGAACTTTTGATGGTCAGAACCGGCATCATTCAAAAGATTAATGAACGAGCCGGTACTGAAGTCATTACAGACATAGTTTTTTTGTAAACTATATTGCTGTCATCAAAATACTTTACTTACAATCCAGATGATCAGTGATATCACTAGTACAACTACTATTATCCCTGTTATCATTCCGGCTTTGAATATCCCTTGAATCGCTGCACAGCTCGTAAGTGTTGTAGTAATTAATGCGATAAGTGCTAGCGGAAAATATCTTTTAGTCATTATAATTTTTGTTTTGTATTATTTAACAAAAATTTATAGTAATGGTTTTATTATTTACCTGCCGTAACTTTTAAAAGTTCCACTTCAAATATTAAGGTGCTGAATGGCGGAATGTTATTCCCTGCGCCACTTTCGCCATAGGCCAATTGGTATGGGATGAAAAATTTGTATTTAGCACCTTGTTGCATCAATTGAACTCCCTCTATCCAACCTGGGATCACGCCATTTAAGGGAAAGGAAATTGGCGCATTCCTCTTGTAAGAACTATCAAACTCGTCTCCGTTTAATAAGGAACCCTTGTAATGAACCAAAACGGTATCGATAACTTTCGGACTCACACCAGTGCCTTTAATCAACACCTGGTACTGTAAACCGCTCGTTGTTACTTGAACACCCGGCAACTTTTTGTTGTTTTCAAGGAAGCTTTTACCTTCATTTATCTGAATAGAATATTTTGCCCTTGTCAAACTATTTACCAAATTATTGATAGCAACTTCTGCTTTTGCTTTGTCTATCAGTGGTGTTTTGCCTGCAAAAGCATCTTTAAATCCCTGCAATAACAGTGCGTAATTTAGGGCTGTTATTCCGCCCTGTTTCATGTTACTCGCAGTTCCTAAGCCAAAAGCATAGCTGGCAGAATCCAACGTGTTAGTAATAGCCAAGGGCTGAACAGCAGTTTTGGTAGCCGTTTTTCCAGTCGTGGCTTTTTTTACCGCAAAAGCTTTTTTTGCAGTTTGCGCAGATACGGTAGCAGCAAACGCAGTAATCAACAGTGTGAAAAGAAACTTTTTCATATTAAAAGCGCTCATCAGCTGTGAAGAAAAAGTCTCCTTCGATCGCTGCATTTTCATCTGAATCTGAACCATGAACTGCATTTGCATCAATAGATTTTGCGTACTTCTTACGAATAGTTCCTTCAGCAGCATCAGCTGGATTAGTAGCACCAATCAGTTTTCTAAAGTCTTCAATCGCGTTTTCTTTTTCTAAGATTGCAGCAACGATTGGTCCTGATGACATAAAGGCTACTAAGTCTTTGTAGAAAGGACGGTCTTTATGAACTTCATAAAATTTACCGGCAGTTTCTGTAGTAAGATGGGTGTATTTTAATGCGATGATTTTGAAGCCTGCGGTAGTGATGTCATTGATGATTGCACCGGTGTGTCCGTTCGCAACAGCATCCGGCTTAATCATTGTAAATGTTCTGTTTGTACTCATTTTTTGTTTAAAATTTTCACAAAATTACATTTTATAGTGTTAATATTAAAGCTTGAATTTTATTAGGCTCCAAATTATCATTAAATCATTAGCTTTGCCCCCGAAAATATGTTGTCCATTACCGAAATAAAAGAATTGCTGGCCACGCCGCAAAAAATAGTGATCACTACCCATCATAAGCCGGATGGGGATGCCATGGGCTCCTCTTTAGGTTTATACGCTTATTTGATCCAGTTGGGGCATCATGTGAAAGTGATTACTCCAACAGATTATCCTCAATTCTTGCATTGGCTTCCTAATAATTCTGACGTTATTATATATGCTGATGAAACTGAGCGCGCTGCCAAATTTGTATCCGAAGCAGCGCTTATCTTTTGTTTAGATTTTAATACCTTAAGCAGGATTAATGAGCTTGGTGAATTGGTTCGTGCTTCTGAAGCTTACAAGTTGATGATCGATCACCACCTGGAGCCGGAAGATTTTGACGATTATCGTCACTGGAGTATTAATGCCTGTGCCGCCGCTCAGTTGGTTTACAACTTTATAGTAAATGAATTGAAGGATGGAGCGATGATTAATAAAGACATCGCAACATGCTTGTATACTGGAATCATGACGGATTCAGGATCTTTCAGATTTGAGTCTGCCAATGCCGCTGTTTATAGGATCGCTGCAGACTTGATCGATGCCGGAGCAGAACACTGGAGGATCCACCAGCTGGTATACGATAATGCTACAGAAAACCGTTTACGTTTTTTGGGTCACTGCATCAGCAACAAGTTGGAAATACTGAGGGAGTACAATACGGCAATTATCTCCGTTACTAAACAGGAGTTGAATGAATACAAAATAGCAACAGGTGATACCGAGGGTATTGTGAATTACGCATTATCTGTCAATGGGATCAAACTTGCAGCTTTTATAATTGAAAGAACTGATAAAGTTAAATTATCTTTGCGCTCTACCGGTGATTTTCCGGCAAATGAAATCTGTAAAAAGTATTTTGATGGTGGTGGTCATAGAAATGCGGCAGGGGGTGTTTCCAGTAAGGACTTGCTGACAACAGTTGCTGATTTTAAAGAGATACTTAAAGAATATAAAACACAGCTATTGCAGTAAAATAGTCTGTACAGCAGTACAGAAAACGAACGCCGCTCAAACGATTACGACTTTAACAAAATATAAACAAACAAAATAATTTAAAACCAAAATGAAGAAAAGTATAGTAATTCTTTTCGCAGCTACAATAGGGTTAGCTGCATGTAACAACTACAAAAAAGCTAAAGGAGGCTTGGAGTACAAGATTTTCACCGATGCGGGTAAAGAGAAAATCAAAGAAGGTGATATCGTGAAGTTGAACTTTGTTCAGAAAAACGAAAGAGACACAGTGATCTTCAGCACTTATGATATTGAGTCTCCACAGGTATTTCCTGTTGCCAAAAAAATGTACGGTGGTGATATGAACGATGTATTGACACTTTTTGGAGAGGGTGACAGTGCTTCATTCAAATTAAACCTTGACACAATGGCTAAACGTACTGGTCAGCCAAAACCACCTACAAACGCAAAAGATACTTATCTAATTTTCGACATCAAAGTGGAGAAAGTATTTAAGAAAAGTGCTGGTGAGACAGATCAAGCTTTCCAAAAAAGAGCACAGGAGTTTTTCCAAAAAGATTACCTAGCTGCTCAGGGGAAACTAAAAGGTGCTGAAGCTGCAAAGATCAAAGCGTACATTGAAGACAACAAGCTTAAAACTCAAACTACTGCTTCTGGCTTGCAATATGTAATCAATAACCCTGGATCAGCTCAAAAGCCAATACTAGGTGACACAGTAATGCTTAATTACACTGGGAAACTAGCAACCAAGAAATCTGATGGTACATATCATGTTTTCGATACAACGGATGAGAAAATCGCCAAAGAAGCAAAGCTTGGTAACCCAATGGTTAAGTATGAGCCAAGACCGTTCAGTATTGGTAATGCAATCCCGGGATTTGACGAAGGCTACCAATTGATCGGTAAAGGTGGAAAAATCACTTTAATCATCCCTTCAAAATTGGGTTATGGCGAAGGCGGTCAGCCACAAGCGAAAATCAGTCCTTATGCCCCACTAATTTTTGAAATTGAGATAGTTAACATTAAAAAACCAGTTGCTGGAGCTCCCGCGGTAACAGCACCACCGGTTGTTATCCGTTAAGTTGATTTGAAGGCCTTGAAAGGCTAAACCATATTTAGAAACCCTGTTGGCCTCTCGCTGACAGGGTTTTTTTAGTAACTTCGTCCATGCTTCTAACAGACACCCACACCCACTTATATTATGAGACAGATACCGAAAAGCAAGCGTCGCTCATGCAACGATGTTTCGATGTCGGTGTAAGCCGCCTGTTTCTGCCAAACGTAGATTTGGCCTCTATACCTCAGATCGATGAACTCGTAAATCGTTATCCTGGTAATTGTTTTGCTATGACCGGGCTCCATCCGTGTGATGTAAAGGAAGATTATGAGTTGGTTTTGGATGCAATCTGCGAAAATATGATAGATAGGCAAATCTATGCTATTGGTGAGATAGGGATTGACCTGCATTGGGACAAAACTTCCCTTGAATTTCAACGTATCGCATTCAAAGAGCAAATCAAATGGGCTAAAGATTTGGAGCTGCCGATAGTGATTCATTGTAGAGAAGCTTTTGATGAAGTTTTTGAAGTATTGGAAGAGGAAAGAGACCCGTTACTACATGGCATTTTTCATTGCTTTACAGGTAATCTGGAGCAAGCTAAGCAAGCGATCGACCTTGGGTTTTATCTCGGGATAGGAGGAGTCGTAACCTATAAGAATAGTGGCCTAGACGTAGTTTTGAAGGATATTCCATTGGATAAGTTAGTTCTCGAAACCGATTCACCCTATCTTGCTCCTGTACCTTTCAGAGGTAAAACCAATGAAAGTAGTTATTTGGTATATATCGCAGAAAAAGTGGCTGAAATATATGGTGTAAACGTAGAAGAAGTGGCTACAGTTACAACCGCAAACTCCAAAGTAATTTTCAACATTTAAAATGGTAAGTATACTGATTATTTACACAGGAGGCACGATTGGAATGGTGCATGATCCCAAAACAGGGACACTAATACCCTTCAATTTTAAACAGATCCGACAAAATGTGCCCGAACTGGCTCGTTTAAATTATCGGCTGGATGTGCATTCCTTTGATCCGATATTAGATTCTTCTAACATGACCCCGGAGATTTGGGTAGAGCTTGCATTATTGATCAGGGATAAATATGATGAGTTTGATGGGTTTGTGATCCTTCATGGATCAGATACTATGGCCTTTACAGCGTCAGCGTTGAGTTTTATGTTACAGAACTTAAGCAAACCGGTAGTCCTAACGGGCTCACAACTTCCTATTGGGGAAATTCGTACAGATGCTAAAGAGAATTTAATTACGGCGCTAGAGATCGCCGCAACGAAGAACAACGGAAAAGCAATGATTCCTGAGGTATGTATTTATTTCGACTACCAATTATTCAGAGGCAATCGCGCTATAAAATATAATGCGGAAAAGTTTGAAGCCTTTCGCTCTCCAAACTATGCGGTTTTAGCAGAAGCTGGAGTTAACCTATCCTTCTTCGGAAATTATATCCTGCCGCACCCAGAGAAGAAAATTATTGTACACCTGGATTTAAATCCAAATATTGGCGTGCTTAAATTATATCCTGGTATTTCTAAACAAGCGGTACTCGCCATCACTGAAGCCAATGTCGATGCCATCATAATGGAGACTTTTGGCTCGGGAAATACAACAACTGCAGAATGGTTTTTACAATGCCTGGCACAAGCAGTGGCAAAAGGTAAGCTGATCATTGACATTACGCAATGTCAGCGGGGTGCTGTGGAGTTGGGAATGTATGAAACCAGCAAAAAACTGCAACAGATGGGCATTATTAGCGGGCACGATATGACCTTTGAAGCTACATGCACTAAACTCATGTATGTGTTGGGGTTGAATCTTGATCAAGAAACCAGTATCCAATTAATGGAGCGATCGTTACGCGGCGAATTGACTTCCTAAGGTAAAACTTTTTCGACACTCAAAGTTCCTGGCATTATATTGGTAATTTTGTTGCATTGCTGCGCTTTCGGCATTTATCTACGATAATACACTTATGAAAATTGAGCAGATTTATACCGGTTGTCTAGCAGAGGCTGCTTATTATATTGAAAGTGACGGCGAAGTAGCAATCATTGATCCTTTAAGAGAAACTGCTCCATATTTGAAGCGTGCAGCTAAAGACAATGCAGTGATCAAATATATCTTTGAGACTCATTTTCATGCAGATTTCGTTTCAGGACATATTGATCTGGCAGAAAAATCTAAAGCATCAATAGTCTTTGGGCCAACAGCTGTAACTTCTTTCCCTTCACATATTGCACAAGATCATGAAAAATTTCAGGTAGGGAAATTGACCATCACAACATTACATACTCCCGGCCATACACCGGAATCGACAACCTACTTGTTAGCCGACGAAAGCGGTAAACCGTATTGCATATTTACTGGAGATACCCTATTCATAGGAGACGTGGGCAGACCGGATATAGCGCAAATGGGCACTTTAACTATGGAGGATATGGCGGCAACGCTTTACGATTCCCTTCAAGAAAAGATTTTGACGCTTCCGGATGACGTTTTGGTTTACCCAGCACACGGTGCCGGCTCTGCTTGCGGTAAACACATGAGTAAGGAAACTTTTGACACTTTAGGTCATCAAAAGGAAGTCAACTACGCTTTGAACGCAACATCAAAAATGCAGTTTATCAAAGAAGTGACGGACGGAATTCTACCACCACCACAATATTTTGCCAAGAATGCGGCAATGAACAGGAATGGCTATGAGCGGTTTGATGAGGTATATGACAAAGGCCTCACAGGGCTTGATGCCAACGAGTTTGAGTCAATAGTTAATCAATTGGGGGCTATCATAATCGATACCCGCGATCCGCAGGCTTTCGCTAGTGGATTTATTCCATCGTCAGTTAATATTGGATTGAATGGCCAGTTTGCACCTTGGGTAGGAGCATTGATCACTGATCTTGAGCAACCCATATTATTGGTGGCAGAACAAGGAAAGGAGAAAGAAGCTATCACCAGACTTTTGAGAGTAGGTTATGACAGTACAATTGGTTATCTTGATGGTGGCATCGATGCCTGGAAAAAAGTTGGTAAGGATTTAGAAACCATTGATTCCATTTCTGCTGCTGATTTTGCCGCTGCATTTGGGAAAGAAGAAAATTTTACTGTCCTCGATGTGAGAAAGCCTGGAGAATATGAGTCGGAACATCTTGAGATCTCCCTAAGCCGGCCCTTGGATTATATTAATGATTGGACCGCAGAAATTGATCCTAAAAAAACTTACTACATTCACTGTGAAGGAGGATATCGTTCCATGATAGCCGCCTCAATCCTCAAAGCCAGAGGCGTAGATCGGATTATTGATGTTCAGGGCGGCTATTCTGCAATTAAGGTAGAGGAACAAAACAACACCGACTACGATGTTCTCATAATTGGGGCTGGTCCGATTGGTATGGCTTGTGCCATTGAGGCATTAAATGCAGGGCTAACCTACATCATCATAGAAAAGGGTGCATTGGTTAATAGCCTTTATAATTACCCCGTATTCATGACGTTCTTTTCCACTTCTCAGAAGCTTGAAATCGGCGGTGTCCCATTTGTAAGTATTAGCAATAAGCCCAATCGCAATGAGGCTTTAGAATATTATCGAAGGGTTGCAGAAAAGTTTGCATTGAAAATCAATTTGTTTGAAGCAGTTAAATCAGTCATCAAAAAGGCAGATGGAAATTTCATAGTAAAGACGGATAAAGCAGCTTATAAATCAAAAAAGGTGATCATATCAACTGGCTTCTATGATGTACCGGTGATGATGAATATCCCCGGGGAAGAATTACCAAAGGTTAGACACTACTACCAGGATCCTCACTTGTATGCTTTCAGCAAGATTCTGGTCATTGGCGCAAATAATTCTGCGATTGATGTTGCGTTGGAGACCTATAGAAAAGGAGCGCAGGTTACGCTAGTGGTTAGGGGAAGCGAGATTGGCTCAAAAGTGAAATACTGGGTAAGGCCAGATATTGAAAATCGCATTAAAGAGGGAGACATCAAGGCATATTTCAACAGTGAAATTGCTACTATTGCTGAACAGGAAGTTCAAATCAAAACTCCTGAAGGGCTAATAACAATAGCGAATGATTTTGTGCTGGCAATGACTGGTTATAAACCTGATTTCGACCTACTCAAGAACCTCGGAGTAAGGTTAGAAGACAACAATTGCCCAGTTCACAATCCACATACAATGGAGACCAGTGAAAAGGGGCTCTACCTAGCTGGTGTGGTATGTGGAGGTATGGATACCCACAAATGGTTTATAGAAAATTCTCGCGTTCATGCGGAGCAAATTATCGCCCATATTAAAGGAAATTAATCTATGTTTGCACACATATTTTCACCTGAATGCCAGGAATAAATCAGATAAAACTACCGATAGCAGCAGACATTGATGTATTTGAAGAAAAGTTCAAAGCATCGATGCACAGTGACGCCCCATTATTGGATAGGATAACACACTATATTGTAAAGCGAAAAGGCAAGCAGATCAGACCCATGTTCGTTTTCTTCGCCGCAAAGCTTTGTGGGGGGATTATAGAGTCTACGCACCGCGGCGCCGCTCTCGTCGAGCTGCTCCATACAGCTACGTTGGTGCATGATGATGTGGTAGACAATGCCTATGAAAGAAGAGGTTTCTTTTCTATCAACGCCTTATGGAAAAATAAGATCGCAGTACTTGTCGGAGATTATCTATTGGCTAAGGGCTTGCTTCTGTCAATTAATAATGGTGAATTCAGGCTACTCCAGATTGTTTCGGAAGCCGTGAAGCAAATGAGTGAGGGCGAACTCTTGCAGATCGAGAAAGTACGACGTATGGATATCAGCGAATCATTATACTTTGATGTGATTCGTCAGAAAACAGCCTCACTTATTGCATCCTGCTGCGCGTGTGGAGCTGCTTCTGCGGGAGCAGATGAGGAGACGGTGGAGAAAATGAGGTTATTTGGCGAAAAAGTAGGCATCGCTTTCCAAATCAAGGATGATACGTTCGACTTTGGAACGGATGATGTTGGCAAACCTTTGGGCATCGACATCAAAGAGAAAAAAGTTACACTTCCTTTGATCTATGCGTTGAATAAGTCAGACAAAGCAGAGAAGAAACGCATCATCAACCTTGTTAAAAATCATCAGGAGGATTCACTGAAAATTCAGGAAATTATTGATTTTGTGAATATAAAACAAGGTGTTCAGTATGCAAACGAACAAATGGTTCAATATCAGCAGGAAGCATTTGATATTCTTTATACTTTTGAGCCGAGCGAGGCTAGAACGGGTCTTGAGCAGTTGGTTCGCTATACCACTGAACGTAAAAAATAGGCTATAATCTACATTTCGCTAAGTTCCTTTCCAGATTCTGATCATATTCCTTATTTTGATCAAAATTTACTTTATGAAAATCTTATTTTCTACTTTAATATGTCTCATTGGCTTAGACGCAATCGCGCAAGACGACTTTAATGCTGTCTTTTCGAAAATCAATAGGGAAGTAGTAACCAACTCGAGGGCATACTCGACTCTGAAAGACGCGACCACAACTATCGGTCACCGTTTAACTGGTTCTGTAAATGGGGCTAAAGCTGAGACATATGCTTATGACCTGCTAAAATCTTATGGTCTCGATGTAAAATATCAACCTTTCGAAGTAGAAAGCTGGAGCAGATTGACAAATGAAACCAAGATCGGAAATTCAGGGGATCAAATGGCTAAATATGCTACGGTGACACTTGCGCATTCACCTGTTAAAGCAAGTGTTACTGCCGGATTGATTGATATGGGCAATGGTTTAGAAACGGATTATTTGAAAGACGGAGGGAAAGTGAAAGGTAAAGTCGCCCTGGTCTATTTAGGTGTATTACTGGGATCTCCTGAAGGTACAACATCGCTTCACCGCTCAGAAAAAACAGCGATTGCCATAAAATATGGAGCAATAGGGATCATTATTATTAACGTAGTAAAAGGTGGCGTGCTGCTCACCGGCACCGCGTCTGTTACCGGAAAGCTTATTCCAATTCCAGCGGTTTGCATTGGACTGGAAGATGGAATGGCGGTAAAGGAAATTCTAAAAGCGAAAAAACAGTTCGCCAGTTTGAGCATGACTAACTTTTCTGGGATGATCAAGGCAAGAAATGTAATCGCAACTATAAAGGGCAGCTCATTACCAAATGAAAAAATTGTGGTAGGTGGCCATTTAGATAGCTGGGACTTGGCAACTGGAGCCATAGATAATGGCATTGGATCTTTCTCGATACTAGATATGGCCCGGACATTTAAGAAGCTTGGGCTGAACACTAAAAGAACCGTAGAGTTCGTGATGTTTATGGGGGAGGAGCAAGGCCTGCTAGGCTCTAAAGCCTATGTTGACAATGCAGAAGAAAGTAAGTCGCTCGAGGATGTGAAGTTCATGCTCAACTATGATATGACCAACGACCCGAAAGGTTTTTCTGCAAGCAGGGCGGAGATGAAAGAATTATTTACCGCTTGGGGTGCTCAAATTGTCAAGCTTGATACTGGGTTCAAAAATATCTTCTCAGCTGGTGCTGGTTTGCACAGTGACCACCAGCCGTTTATGTTGCAGGGCATCCCTACAGGTAGTGGCGCCGGTGGTCGTTTACCTAACAATTCCGAACGGTTCTATCACTCTGATGGAGATGTCTTCAAACTGGTTGACGAAGAAGGCATGAAGAATACTGTAAGATACAGCGTCATGCTAACTTATGCATTAGCTAATACGCCTAAATTGCCTGTGTCAAAGCAAACAGAAGAGGAGATTAAGGTCTTTCTTCAGTCAAACAAGCTGGAAGAGCCATTGAGGATCGCTGGTGAATGGCGGTGGTAGAGTTGTTTTCGAACTGGAATAGCTGGCTTGTAGAGTTCTTCCTGTCTGTTAATCAATTTTTAGCGGTGGTCCAACTACTTGCATTTCATTATCTGAAAAAATCTTTGCTATTTCTTGTTGACTTGGTTCGTGCTTTAATGCAGCCATAGTAAGAAAGAAATTTTCTAATTTCCCGGCAGGTTGCATTATTACATTCATTTTTCCTTTTGCAGAGACTTGGGTCCAGGCATGAGCAACTTTTCGTGGTAAAAATATGCTATCGCCAGTTGTTAAGTCATGTTGGTCATCTCCTACTTGAAATTTATAGGAGCCTTCTAAAACATAAAATATTTCGTCCTGTGTATGGTGGATATGTAATGGCGTGCCTTTGCCTTGTGTTAGAGAGGTCTGCTCAAAAATTGCCAATTCACCATTGGTATCGATTCCAGATATTTTGACATCAAGAATATTTGAATTTACGCCTTTCAATTTAATGTGTCCGTGTATTCTACCCTCTCCTGCAGCAATTTTAAATCCTTTTATTTTTCTTTTAAAAGCTTTTTGTAGTTGGGCAGCTGATATTAATGGTGTGGCTGCCAGGGTTAAAATTGAGGCAATAAATTTATTACGTTTCATATTTTAAGGTTTTAACATGGTTTAAAATTTTATACAACAGTCTGCAGATTTATATTGTGCCCAAACAAACAGCACATCATTATCGCCCTAGCACTAAAGTAAATAAATAGTACAATATTTTTACCTTTCCTCCTAAACCCCTCTACTAGGTCGGCTAATTGAGATTGAGTTAATTGTTTGTCTTCCCTTGCTTTACGGAGTAAACCGCCACTTTTAATGCTGCTTAATTGTAATTCTTAATAAACTGCACATCTTTGAATTCTACTTTGGATTGATCTGTTCGGAATTTCTGGTAAAAGGGAGTATACATTTCACCACTAATGGTTCCTTTTTGAGGATTGATCTTCAGCAATCTGAGGTAGCCCCCACCTGAATCTTCGTTCTGATAATCCTGAAGAATTTGATAGATTTTATTGCCATGGTCTCCGGTACTTACCAAGAAACTGCTTTCGGTAACATGTCCGCTAAGAACCAGTAGTATGTTCTTGTTTTTCTTGATGAAAAGGTCATACATCTCTTGCGGACTCAAAGCTCCATATCCGGCATTAGTAGGGTTGATTGTACCTTTTGGAGTTAGATAAAAATGCGTGATGACAATAGTGTTGTAAAACGGATGTGCTTTCGTGACGCTGTCAGCCCATAGCACGGCCGTCTTTCTAGGGCAAAACTCTAGATTGATGACTAACCAATTCATCCCACTGGCAAGGAAAGTGTGAAAAGCATTTTCATTTCGGCCTTTTTCGAATACCCCTCTTATGTTTCTATACCTGGAGGCAGGGAAATAGCGGTTGTATTTTTCTGTATCCCTTACATTAATTCGGGTGTTCCCTGGTGCAGCACTACCGCTAAATTCGCCAACGGCTGCATTGTCGTGATTGCCGTTAGCCAGTGCGTATGGTATGGCGGCTTGGTCTAGCCTTTCAAATGCTAAACTTGCACGGTCCCAGTGTATGTTATTATTGTAGTTGACGATATCACCCATATGGACTGCGAAGGGGATATTTTCTTTCTTTTTATTGTTTACAATCCAGTCCATTTGACTGTAGAGCATGTCCATATGGAGATCTACTTCAACTTGGGTGTCAGGGAAAATGGGTAAGGTGAATTCCTGTGCGCGTCCCTTAGTGTTTAATAGCATGAGCAGTACAACTGCCGGCAAAATATATTTTTTCATCTTTACATGGTTTGTTTTCAAAATGGCAAAGTAATGTTAAGCATTACTAGCCTGAATTTTGCTTAAATATCAGTAGTTTACTGATATCACTCGATGGAATAGGAAATAAAAGGTCAAGACATTAAATTACAGCACCGCTGTATCGAAAATAAGCTAACGCTACCTTCTTGTCGAACGGATGATGACCATTACCTGTACAGATGTTGCTTGTCAAATGCCGATGCAATTAGCTCAAGTCCCCTGCAATATTGTGGCCATTAATCCTATATTCCCTTTTTGACATTTTTTCTGTATTCTTACATTTACCGCTTACAAATAGAAGTTACAAATTATTTCAATGAAAAATATTGAACACCTATTTTGATTATTAATCATTACTTGGTGATATCAAATAAATTGATTTTAAAATATCAGTAAGTTTTAATGGAATCTAAAATAAACGAACAACGAATTTTTAATGCCATTTGCCTTGCATTAGTTGTGGCTGCATTTACTTTTGCTATAAGAGCCAATCTTTTAGGAACTTTGGGGAAGGAGTTTGGATTAACACCCATTGAATTGGGAAGAGTAGCCTCAGCTGCTTTTTGGGGATTTACGATTGCAATGTTTGCCGGTGGATCGCTATGTGATTTGATAGGTTTAAAAAAAATGTATATACTGGCCTTTTTGGGTCATGCATCAGGAATTCTACTTACTATATATTCGCAAGGTTACATTTCTTTATTTATATCAACATTATTAATTGGGTTAGGAAATGGATTTATAGAATCTGCTAGTTACACACTTATTAGTAGCCTGTACTCTGATGATAAAACAAGGAAGCTTAGCAGTTGGCATATTTGGTTTCCGGCAGGTATCATGATCGGCGGTCTGTTAGCCTTTTTCTTAACTTGGATGAATCTAAATTGGAAGTTCCATATGGCTATTATGCTACCTCCTACTTTAATCTATGGTGTAATGCTCTATAACCAAAAATTACCTAAATCAGAGCGAATAATATTAGGGGTATCTAATAAAGAGATGATAAAGGCATGCTTTAAACCACTCTTCATTTTTATGATTTTTTGTATGTTTCTGACTTCTGCAACGGAATTGGGAACTAATCAATGGATTGCCGAATTACTATCGACAGTAGGTGTACCTTCTATATTGTTATTGGTTTTTATCAATGGCATAATGACAATTGGGAGAGCTAATACAAGATTTATGTTAAAAAAGTTTTCAATCACTAATTTACTACTTTTCTCAGCCGTGTTTTCATTTATTGGATTGGTTTGGTTGGGTAATACCCAAGGTTATATGACGTTTGCGGCAGCAGGAATTTTTGCTATCGGTATTTGTTATTTCTGGCCAACAATGATTGGATTTGTATCAGAAACGATGCCCAAAACCGGACCATTGGGACTGTCTTTAATGGGGGGAGTTGGGCTGCTTTCTACCGCCTTAATTCAGCCTTATTTTAGTGAAATATATTACAGCCAATTGACATCAAATATTCCGGTTGGAGTTAATCCAGAACTTTTAAAAAATGCTATTGCTGGCACAGAGGCGGCTGGTTTATGGGAGCAGGTAAAACTTGTAGCGGGCGCCAATACTTTGTTATATGTTTCTATACTTCCTGCCATTCTAATTGTGGCTTTTACCATACTTCACTTCTTCATGAATGTAGAGAAGCCTGGTTTTAGCCAGACAATGGATAAGACACACCAAAATTCTTAGATTTGCAGAAAGGAGCCAGTCAAAATCGTTTGTCTCCACTATGACGTTGAACCTGAAACATGGCCAATTATTAACTCCCAAAATACCGCTAATTTAACTGGGTATGGTCAAAATAGGCTTGTATAATCCTTTGTTTTTAGTTAAATTCACAACACCAAATATAAATTATTGATTGTTGATACTGTGAAAAAAACTTACGAAGAAGACGGTAAAATCTATTATGCCGACAGCTGTAAAACATTAACAAATGCATGGAAAGAGGGCAGGATCCAGTTAGATGCATTGGCTAGGAATAACTATCCTGGTTATCGGCTAGAATCTAATATGATTCCTGGTATTAATACCATCGGTTATTGGAATGCGCAAACTGAGCAGGAATGGGGCTTAGACTGGCATCGCAATGAAGGAATTGAGATAACTTTCCTTGAAACAGGCACAATGCCTTTTTTATTAGAAGATGGGACTTATACTATGTTGCCAGAAGACCTTACCGTAACGCGTCCCTGGCAAATTCATAAAGTTGGAAACCCAATGATTGGTGTAGGTAAATTACATTGGTTGATTTTGGATGTAAAAGTTAGACAGCCGCATCAGGATTGGAAATGGCCTTCATGGATTGTTTTGGCTGAGAACGATTTAAGAGAACTTACCAAATTCTTAAGACAAAATGAACAGCCAATACTTAAAGCAAATTCTGATATCAAGAGATGTTTTCAGAAAATAGGGAATCTTATACACGAGTCTTCAAGTCTTTTTGAATCCTGGATAATAATCTATGTTAATGAATTACTAATGTTGCTGTTAGAATTATTCAAAACAGGAAAGTATGTGTTAAACGATACATTAACCAATAGTGTGCGTACAGTAGACCTTTTCCTTAAAGAATTAAATGAGAATTTTTCAGAACCATGGACATTAGAATCAATGTCTTCTCATGTTGGTCTGGGTATTACCAGGTTTACGCATTACTTTAAACAGTTAACGAATAGGACACCCATGCAATATCTCAATTCCATTAGGTTAGAAGCAGCACAAAAACGTTTGATTGAACATCCAAAAATAAGTATCAATACTATTTGTTATGATTGTGGCTTTACCAGTACGCAATATTTTTCTACAGTTTTTGCCAAAAAATTTGGATGCCCACCATCTGCATATAGATAGAAACTTTAATTTTTAAACTTTTCAAAAATTTCGTTTAGTAAGCTATCTTCGACGTCTCCACTATGGATATAAGTCCTATATTTCAACACCAACCGCTTATGCGCTTCAAGGTTCAAAGGTTTGTTGTACAAGATAGCAGGCATGAAAAAAACATGCTGACCTGCTGCATACCAGATATACCAGGGTGATGGATGATGCGGGTTTGTAGGATGATCAAATATTGTTATTCCTCCTTTAGAACTTTCTTGTGCTCCTAAGTATGCCGTCATGTCCATCCAATTTGCATTTTCGCCGTAACCTGTTAAGTCCTTTTTATTGGCCCAGCCATTTGAATCTCTGAAAACAGGATCATTTATCGAATTAGACCCCCTATATCCTAAACCCGCATATCCTCCGTAAGCAAAACCACCCCGTTTAAGAGTAGGTACACAATCGAATACAAGTAGTGAATCTTGTGCTGTAAAGTTTAAGGACCAGTCGATTGTGTAATTGCCGTGCTGATCTGGTGCGGATATTGACAATACCCTGTTTTCTTTTAGAACTGTCTTTTTTCCTTCAGGGGCATATTCCATGCGAATATTAATTTTCACTGAAAAATTTTTTTCAGGTTTAATGGCAACCTTTATAATTTTGCTTCTTCCTTCAGAAACACCCCGCCCATGTATTTCTTCCCAATAATTAATTTTATTTATGTCGCGCCATGCAAACCACAGACCCCGGTGATGCCCATGGTCTGCAGGTCGTTCCATTGTTAGGTCCTTGCCATTTACTCTTAGCGGATGAAAATAAGGTTTGTCCTGATCCTTATTGAAATTTAGTTGCCATACTATTTCTCCGTTTTTGATTAATGCAAAGGTAGAATCAGACCTACGCCAGTTGTATTCATTTTTTAAAGAAGTATCTAAAATCCCAGCTCTAGTATCCCAAATACATAAACTCAACAAACTTAATAGGTATAGTATTGGTCTGATTTTCATAATAATATTCTAATAATTTAAACTATAATATCTCATTGTACTACAGCCATTTCACCCCTCATTATGGTGTAGTGACCAGGATAGGTACACAAGAAAGGATATAATCCTTTTTTTAGAGGTGCAGTAAAGTATATAGTTTCAGAAGTTCTGGGCTGTAATAATTTGGTATGTTGCAGAATGGACTTCGAAATGGGTACATATTGCATGGAGGGGCCTTCTAGACCCAGCTTCATTGCAAGCTTACCTACCTCATCTGCAGAACTTGGTTGAACCAGCACGAAATTGTGCTGCATATCGTCGTTATTATTAAAAACCAATTTGATTTTTGCCCCTGGCTTCACACTAAATTTATCAATGTCAAATTTTAATCCAGGTTGGGTTCCAATAATAATGGTTAAATCTGGACCATTTACCCATGAAGATGGTAATGTATTTACTATTTCCTTACTATTCGAAGCAATTGAATTTGTTTTATTGTCTTCTTTTTGTTGATTTTTAGCGGCATTTGCTTGAGTTAGATCTGAAATTTTTAGGAGATCCTTATCCTGAAAAGATAGTTTTTCTCCAGCTGGAATTGCGTTTAAAGAATAGTAACCAAAGTCATGCAAAAGTGGCGTTTGATTAGCAGACCTTAAACCTGCACATTTTACCTCATGAATATACCCTTCCCTTAAGTTGCTGAGTACCAAACGAACGGTTAAACCATCATCAGATATCTTTATAGCTAGGATTTTGCATTCTTTTTTATCAAAAACCTCACTCCCATAGGTTTGATGGTATTTATAATCAAAACCCGAAATATTATAACTTGCAGGATCAAGTGCTGTTTCCTTATTTAAAGGGGAAGTGAATTCAAGTTCAAATCCATCTGGCTTAGCTTTTATTGCTTTAATCTCAAAAGGAGTGTTGCCTGTCCATACCAAACGTTGTAATCCATGTCTAAAAGCAGCTGTTGAATTCCATCCGCGGTCTGACATACCTACAAAAATAGATTGATCATTTCCCCATTCCAGACGGAGTATTCCAGACATAAAACCTTGTCGAAAAGGAAAGGCCGCTCCCTGGTATTCTCCATTTACTTTTTCCATAAATACCCGCATTATACTTGCATGACCCTCATCTCCAACAAAATATTGACCAGCGAACGGTCCAAATCCTCCATTTGTATGATCTTCAACAAGACCCGAAAGAGATATGCCTAAAATTCCATGTGGAAGTCGTACAGAGGGTAGCTTCATCCCCGGTACTCGTTTAACTGCATCATGAAATAATGGGTTGTCAGTTGGAATATCACTGATTCTTGTTTTTAAAGTTGAGCCCGGTTTGTCCGCAGATTTTAATCCAGAGGGGTGACCAAAAAAATTGTCTTTTTGCACCTGAGTAATATAGCCAGTGCCTACCCATCCTCCCTGATTTTCAGTATAAAAGAGCTCACCTTTACTATTTGTCCCGATTCCGGCTGGAGATCGGTAGCCTGAAGCGAAAGGAGTAAGAACTCCTTCCGGTGTAACCTGTACCATCCATCCACGCCACAATGCATGGCTTCCCATTTCTCCGAAAAACGGCTCCGTACTGCTGCCCATACCGTTGTCGCCTAAATTGAAATTAATATAAAAATTACCATCTGCTCCAACTACGGGGCCATGGTTATATTCACAATAATTTCCAGACAGTTCCCAGGTCGTAACTGTTTCAAACAGGTCTGCAATATCATCCCCATTGGTATCTGATATTTTCGTCAATTCAGCTCTTTGTGCTACATATAGGGCACCATTCTTATAGGCAAGGCCAAGTGGCTCATGAAGACCTGATGCAAACAATTTAAAATAAGGTTTTGAATTATTCAACATCCCTGGGTTCTCTATTATCCATATGTCACCTAGTCTCGTGCATACAGCCAGTCTACCATCTGGTAGTTTTGCCAGACCCCCAACTTCTAATTCAACACCAACAGGAGCCTGAACATTAATAATTTTATAAAAATCGTCCTCGGTTAAGGCCTTTGCAACTTCTGTTCCATGACCGGCATGCTGTGCAAAAGCACTATTCAGGCAGTATAGTATTTGTAAAGTAACAAGCAGAACGAATCTTGCTTTGTATTTTAAGCTAAAAAATATAGTACAATAGTTTTTAAACATGTCTCAATAATTTTTATTTAACACAATTAATCATTTCAGAATTACCAGATAATAGAATACTTAATCTCCGTTTGATTTTTCAATCCGGATATTGGCACAATCAACTCCTGGCCCACACCAGCTTCTCTAAGAATCGCCTTTGAACTTTGATCATTTGCATATTTTATATAATAACTACTGTTATTTATACTATAAAGATCCTTCTCAACCTGTTTAATATTAATGCCTTCGGCCAACTTAAACCATAGTATATTTGCGTCTTTTCCAGATGACACCCTATAAATTCTAGTTAGCAGACTACCATTTTCCTGGGGTTCAATTTTATCCTCGATACTAAAATTACTTACTGTATAAAGGAAGGTTGGTTTGCCATCTACATCGACTTTATATCCTTTAAATTTAAATTTATCAGACTGTTTTTCAGGCCATTTATCTTTATCATTGGATAATATTGCGAAAGCTGGAGATGGAGAAATCTCAAATTTGCTCCCAAGCGGTACAGCTATCTGAGTTTCCCCGCGCTGTGTCCACATAGATGTTGCATCAATAAATCCGCCTTTCCAAAAATTAATTAGGGCACCTTGCGAAAGGTCAATTGCATAATTGATTTTATCTGGATGACCAACAGCTGCGCAGAATGTTCTTTTTTTATGGTCATATTCGATAAAACATCTCTGAACAATTGTTTTAAGTTGTGGAGTGACTATGATTTGTCTGTCCAGAATATTCTCATTGGGGACTGAACCCATACAATCTTTGACATCAGCTGGATTTTCGAATTGCAGATAACGAATATTTTTAAAAGCAATTGCTCCCCCGGCTGCTAACACCCAAGGGCCATTAGCAACCTCTCCTTTAAGTGGACTATTAATTGATGGCTCCTTAATCTCAATGTTTTCCTGGATCGTTACACCATTATATTCAACTTTTAAGAACTTGGCGTTATCAGTTTTGGTGCCCGAATTATTAAATTTTGGAGCCTGAAAAAAGACTGTCATTTTTTGCCATAAACCGGGAGCCCGACAAACATTTATTCTGGCATCAGGAAGTGTCTGTTGATTGCTCCAGCTATCATTAAGTTTTATTGCATATCTGCCTTGCAAATACATGGTTGTCTGGGATCCTTTTGCAAGCATAAACTCAAATTCAATTGCCAGGTTATTGTGTTCCAAGTTTGAAGCAAGAATGCTTTCACTTCTTCCTTTAGGGATATTTATAAGAATTCCTGTTCCATTCTTTATTACACTTTTCTCCGGTTTGTTAAAGTCATAAGAAACATCTTCAACAATTTTCCATTGTTGTGGTACTGTTTTAAATCCAGAAAGATCGTTTAATGACAGATTTTTAAGGATTGGTTTAGTATCAGTTTGTGCCTGCAGCTTGGTTAAAGAAGTAAAATAATTACAGGCAACCAAAAAAAGGACAATTGATCCTCTAATAAAAGTTCTCATTAGCATTATGTTAAGGGTTCATTATTGGCATATATTTGGACTTCATTTTAATCATTTATCAGCAAAGGACCCAAGGCTTTCTTTAGAAATGCGATGCTTCTTTCTGCCTCGTCAAGTTTACCGCATTCTACACTCAAAAATATTTCTTTGTTTACGGGTTCCAATATTTCAAATACTTTATCCCAGTTTACCACACCTTCGCCGCATGCACATCCTACTGGTGTGCCTGTTATAGAACCACGTTGCTCTCGGCTTTGCTCCATACTTATATCCTTGGCATGAATATGCAAAACTTTATCTTTTACAGCGTTCAGCCCATCATATGGATCTTCAACACCCGCTAAATAGGAGTTCCCGGTATCCCAATTTACACCGATCCATGGCGAATCTACAAGGTTTACTATGCGCATAAGTCCCTCAGCTGTCTTAGTATACACTCCATGCGGCTCAATACATAAATTGATTTGATGACGATTTGCCACTAAGGCTGCTTTTGTTAATGTGTATTTCATAACCTGATGCGCAAAATCATCATCCATCCAATCTGGTTTTACCATCTCGTCGGTGTTAACAAACTTTGCGTTAACAGCGTCTGCAAAAATGATAGCTCTGGTAAGGCGGGTAACTGCTGCTTCGGGCTTCATTAAAGGACTATGACCGCTGATACTGCTAACCTTCATTCCATACTTATCACAAATCTCTTTCATTAAAAGCGTATCTTCTTCCATAGAAAATGAATGAAAATATTCAACCTCACTAAGTAATTCCCAACCGGTATGTACCATTGGTTCTACATATTTATACCCTAGTTCCGATGCTAATTTTACACCAGCTTCAAAGCTCATGTCAGAACTTCTGCAGTATTCCATGTTGAGACTAATTCTAAATTTCGCCATTTTTATTAATATAATTAATTTAATATTGTTTGAGTTGATTATTAAGCTCGTATTGCTAGACTTTAATCTTTAATCAGAATATTTCGGACTTAAAATAAAGATAGACTCCTGTATCTGTTAGTAAAATAACTAACACAATATTAAAAGATATACTTTGGCTAATTGTGCATAATGTTTCATTGAATGAAATTGAACATATTAAAGATCTATTGTTATGTCCGTTCTATCCGAATGTAACTTGGAACCTGGATTTCATGACTAAATAGGACAAAACGGAATACAGAAGATCCTGTACAAAATATTACAAACAATACCTTAAAACATAGGTTATTGAGGTAATCGAACTTCCTCCTGATGGGTTCTGCCTGCGATGAACATATCTTTGACTAGGGTACTACTGTGTATAAAAGCAGGCAAGAATCAGCTAAACTACATATGAAAAACATAGTTGCCGTATCCTTGCTCTATCCTTGAGTTATCATTGCTGTATCCATTGAGATATCGCAATGATACGGCAACTATATGGTAAGGATATTGCAAGGATACGGCAACCTTGAGTCTTAGTTGTACTTTACACGTGTTGTATATGGCGTATTATTCTGTTCACAGTAAGTTTACCACACTGACGAGGTCAATACAACGATATTATTACCACTTGACAAGCACATTCCTGTTTTCAGGACAAATAGTCGAGTATGCTCACTGGAGTTTTTCAGTGCAACTCGATAAAAAATAAAGAAACAAAGCTTAGTAAAATAACCAATATCGCATACTTAGCGTCTCCACTTCCAGGTAAGTCAAAACTGTCTAAACCACCAGTAACGCCATAAACCAGTAATATGCTAAGCCGGCACCAATTAGTGCATATATCACTGTCAAAATTCCCGAGAGCCCACTTAGGGATATGAACTTAGCTGAGCGCTCCATCAGATTCCTGATGGAATTAAGTTTTGATTAAATGTCTAGGTTTTGCAGGCAATATTACTTAGATATTAAACTTCTATCAGGATTGATACTGAAGTACAACATCATCTTAATAGCGACTTAACACACGCTTAATGTTATCCGGAGACCTTTGCCAAAAATAGTGTATTAAACTAAAGTTGTAATAAACAGATCAACATGAATAAAACTTTTACTAAAGAAATGCAGTGGACAAGGATGCTAAAATACGGGTTATGCATTTTTGCTGCATCAGTTTTCCAGATGCCACAGCCAGTATTTGCTTCAGAGAATACGCTATTTACAAAAGGCTTCTTCCAGGAAACAGTTACAGTTAAAGGAACTGTAATAGATGATAAGGATGGTCAGC
Source organism: Pedobacter sp. JCM 36344 (assembly GCF_046546555.1). NCBI lineage: Bacteria > Pseudomonadati > Bacteroidota > Sphingobacteriia > Sphingobacteriales > Sphingobacteriaceae > Pedobacter > Pedobacter sp. JCM 36344. Next base: position 103,952 of record NZ_JBKHKK010000007.1, on the reverse strand, counting down.
CAATTCCGGGAGCTACCATTACCGACAATCTTCGTAGGGTATTGGGTACTACTAATGGAAATGGTGAATACAGTATCAAAGTACTCACAGGAACAGAGGTTTCTTTTTACATGATCGGTTACTCAACAGTAAAGCAAACTGCAGCTGCGGGACAAGATAAATTGGTGATCAGATTTAAAGAATCAGTTAATGATCTAAATGAAGTTGTGGTCACAGCTCTTGGAATCAAAAGAGAAGAGAAGTCATTGGGTTACGCAGTTACCAAAATCGACAGCACTCAATTAACGGAAGCAGTTTCCAGTAACTGGACAGATGCTTTGTCTGGTAAAGTTGCAGGTTTGAACCTGGTAAGGTCTAATGGTGGACCTGCCGGATCGAATAAAATTATTCTGCGTGGTGAAAATAATCTTACCGGTGATAACGAAGCGCTAATCGTATTGGACGGAGTTGTTATTAACAATAGTAGTGGTAGACGTACTGCCAATGCATCGGATGCAACATATGGAACAGGCAGTGACAACATGCCCGCAGATTATGGTAGTAATCTGAATGATATCAATCCAGAGGATATTGAAAGCGTTACCGTATTAAAGGGGCCGGGCGCTTCTGCCCTCTATGGTCAGCGCGGTGCCAATGGAGCAGTTATCATCACTACAAAATCAGGTAATCCAAATAAAAAGAAACTGGGTATTAAGTTTACTTCAAATGGTTCAATTGAGGAGCCTAACCGCTGGCCGGATATGCAGTATGAATACGGACAAGGTCTAGACGGTGCTGCGCACTATTCTTACGGAGCCGGTCTGGATGGTGGAAGTACAAGTGGAACTAGTTCCGCTTATGGACCACGTTTCGACGGACAAAGCTTTTTTCAATATGATCCTGTAACTCAGGCACAGGGCACGGTAAGAACGCCTTGGGTGCCTTATGAGAATCAGATCAGACAATTCTTTGAAAAAGGATATAATCTAACTAACTCTTTAACTTTGGATGGAGCCTATAAAAATACTAATGGGAGGCTCTCGGTAACACACCTGGAAAATACCTGGATTGTTCCAAATACAGGAATGGAGCGTACCTCGCTTTCCTTATCCGTAAATTCTAAAATTACCAAGAAGTTAAACATATCTGCCAAGGCAAGTTATAACAACAGGTATAGCGATAACCTTCCGGGCAATGGATATGGTAACCAGTCATTAATGTACTGGTTCATTTTCTGGCAGCCAAGTGCCGATCTTAATTGGTTGAAAAATTATTGGGTAAATGGGCAGGAAGGTAAATTGATAAAATATCCTTTTAGCTCTTTTCCTGAAAATCCGTATGCCATCTCGAATGAGTTCATCAATAGAACTGGTCGCCATGGCTTGACAGCAAGCCTTCAGGCAACATATCAACTTACCAAAGATTTAAACGTATTGTTGCGTAGCACTGCGGATCTTTCCTCCGAAAAGCGTGGTCAGGAACGTCCATATGACGCGGGTAGTAGACTTCCACAAGGGTCGTACCGTACTCAAGATATCTACGGACAAGAAACGAACAATGATTTCTTAGTTACTTACAATAAGAAAGTAACGAGCGACTTTGGTCTTGTTGCAACAGTAGGAGGAAGTCAGCTTAAAAATAAATACAACAAGAAGGATTTAAGAGCGGACGGTTTGAGAACACCCGGTTTATATAGATTAGAAAATAACTTATATCCATTGATTTCTATTCCAGATACCAGCCGATACCGCATTAACAGTTTCTATGGGTTGTTGTCGTTAAGTCTTAAAGATTATTTATTCCTTGATATAACAGGAAGACAAGATTGGAATAGTGTTTTAGCAACTCCTACAAGAACAGACAATGTTGGTTTCTTTTATCCATCGGCGAGTTTGAGTTTTGTGTTATCAGATTATTTCAAGCTACCTACAGCGGTTAGTTTCGCAAAGTTGAGGGCATCTGCATCGCAGGTTGGAAGTGGTACCAGTATTCCTTACAGAACGGCCTATACTTATGGGCTGGCAGCGAACGGAACTTTCCCGGACAGCTCATTGACAAATCCTGGCTTACTTCCTAACCCTAACCTTAAACCACTTAAAACCATCACCTATGAATTTGGTGCTGATTTAAGATTTCTTAAAGGCAGAATCGGAATGGATGTGGCTTATTATGTAGGTAACACAAAAAACCAGATTCTTACACGTATTGTAGACCGTTCATCGGGTTATAACTCTGCAGTTATTAATGCAGGTCAGGTGAACAACTCTGGTATCGAAGTTGCCTTAAATGGTATTCCGGTAAAAAATAAAGATGGGTTTACCTGGGGTACTTACATGACATTTGCTTCCAATAAGAACCTTATCAAATCTTTACCAGACAGTTCGATCGTTATAGGCTTAGGCCCTGTTGGTGGTGGACAAATCGTCGCGAAAGTTGGCGGAAGTATGGGGGATCTTTATGGTAGAGGCTACGAAAGGGCGCCGGATGGTCAAGTTGTGTACGACGAAACTACAGGCTGGGCTAAGATTACCACCGATGTAATTAAGATTGGTAATACGATTCCCAAGTTTAAATTCAGTGTGGGTAATAATTTTAGTTACAAACGGCTAAGCTTAAATGTGCTGTTTGATGCCCAAATGGGTGCTGTAGCCCACTCGCTGCTAAACTATAAAATGGTGGAACAGGGTAAACTGAAAAGTACGCTTCCTGGTCGTTACAATGGTATCATTGGTAAAGGGGTTATTAAAAATGCCGATGGGTCATATCGTCCAAATGACGTGATCACTTACGAAATTGATGATTACTACCGTTCACAAATGGGGTCAGATAATGCAGAAGGAAGTACGTTCAGTACTGATTTCATTAAGTTTCGCGAAGCCAGTTTAAGTTACAAATTAAGCAGCAAATTGCTTAGAAATACCGGACTATCGTCAGTTTCTCTGGGTGTTTACGGGCGTAACCTATTCATCTGGTCTCCATGGCCAATGTTCGATCCTGAGTTCGGTACCCTTAGCGGAAATGATATTGTGAGGGGCTTCGAGGTGGGCCAGTTTCCATCTACCAGAAGCTATGGATTTAATTTAGTTGTAGGCATTTAATTTTTCGACCATGAAAAGTACAAAACATAAAATCATTGGGCTGTTAGCGGTATTGGCCCTAAGCTTCTCTTCTTGCGATAAAGATTTTGAAGCAATCAATACTGATCCAATAAACATTCTGAACACAACACCAGACAAATTACTGGCACCTGCTTTAGTGAGCACGTTAAACTCAAATATGTCTCGTAATAGAAGCTTCAACAATGAGTTGATGCAGGTCACAGTAAACATCAGTGATGGCGATGGAACTGTTTTCAGGTATGACTTCAGACGTACCTGGGCAGATTACCTTTGGAACAGTTGGTATGTTCAGTTGAATAATTATCGAGACATCAGAACGTTGGCTAGTCGCCCAGAAAGTTTGAATACATCCTACCAGGGTATATCTTTGATTTGCGAAGCATGGGTATTCTCGTTACTCACTGATACTTACGGTGATATTCCTTACACACAAGCAAACGCTGGTAAAGATGGCTTGCTCGAACCAGTTTTTGACAAACAGAAAGACATTTATAAAGACCTGTTTAAAAAATTGGAAGAGGCCAATACATTGTTAACAGCCGGAACTTCGATCGTTCCTTCCAGTGATCCTGTTTATAAAGGTAATGTAGCTAAATGGAGGAAGTTTGGCAACTCATTATACTTAAGGTTACTAACCAGAGTTTCGGGAAAAGTAGAAGTTTCAGCTTCAAGCATAGCTAAGATAAGGGAAATCGTTGAAGGAGGAGCAAAGTATCCTTTGATCAGTAACAATAATGAATCAGCCACTTTGGAATGGACAGGAGAGGCCGGTAGTGGGCCGTATGTTAATCCCTATGTAAACGGTGTCAGAGTCCAGGATTTTAGGTCTCCAGGCATGGGAAGCTTTTTCATAGAGCACTTGAGAGATTGGAGTGATCCCCGAATTGACTTTTCACGATATGGTAATGGTGGCGTCAATGCCTTGGGTATTAATCCAGGGAGCAATAGCTTTGCTGGCGTACCTAGTGGTTACGAAATCGGTGTAACTCCAGTTAAGTCAGCATATTTCTATTCTTCAGACCAATTGGTTTCAAACAAGGCAGTTGCGGAGCGATCTTTACAGCAATCAACTAAGACTGGTATTATTATGAATTATGCAGAGTTACAGTTTATCCTTGCAGAGGCTGCGGTTAAAGGTTGGATCGGTGGTTCTGCAGAAAATTATTACAATGCTGGAATCGCAAATGCTATCAATTATTGGGTTCCTTCTTTTCCGGCAGATGCAAACTCAGATGATTTGAAAAAATACGTCGCAGGAGCAGATATTAATTGGAATCCAACGGCCTCTTTAGAGGGTAAAATGGAACAGATTCACTTGCAAAAGTACTTTGCCCTATTTCTTGTAGACATGCAGCAATGGTTTGAATACAGACGTACTGGCCACCCGATTTTACCAAAGGGAAAAGGTCTTAGAAATAATGGTGTAATGCCTGCAAGACTTTACTACCCGGTTTATGTTCAATCGGCAAATCCCACAAATTATAAACTTGTTGTAGCCTCACAAGGCCCCGACGAGATCTCCACTAATGTTTGGTGGCAAAAGCCATAAGCAGAACTGACACTTTAAAAGAAATAAAGATGAAAAAGATAATATTTAATAGTTTCCTGCTACTCTCGATGGCATTTGTTTGGTCGGGATGTGAAAAACAGAATTACCAGGGGGGCGACATTAGTCCTTACATGCCATTGTTTGACCTAAGAAACTTGTATAAAGGAAACGACATCACGCTCAGTAAAGACAACATGTTCGGATCTGATAAAATTGATGGAATTGTTGTTTCAGACCACTCCGGGAAAAACCTTCCCGAAGGGCTTCTGATCATACAGCAAAAAAGGCGATTAGGTTTATGGAGGGGCATTGCGATTGATTTGGGTACCGCTGCAGCTAATTATGTGCCTGGAGACTCCGTACAGATCGCCGTTGCTGGAGGAGTATTAAAACGCATTGATGGAATGCTAGAAATCACAGGGGTTCAGGCTAGCGCGGTAACAAAGGTAACTTCTGGAATTAAAATAGCTCCTTATCGTGTAGCAAGTAGTTTAATCCTGGCTAAGCCAGACGATTATGAAAGTGTTTTGGTAGCAATTGTCAAAGCTGGCTTTTCGGTACCCGCAACGCCAACTGAAACTTATGCTGGTGACAAATTAATCAATGATGGCTTCGGTAATTTTCCTTTGCATACTGAACCAACAGCGACCTTTGCGGGTTCAACCGGTTTAAATTTTAACGCAAACTATTATGGGATAATCATTAATAAAATAGAAGACGGCAAGCTAAAACCACGTCAGCAGATCCGTACATTGAGGGATGTGAAGCCATTAAGTTCAACACCAGATATCGCTTCGATCATAATTTCGGGATTTATGGCTGATGTTAAAGGTGGTGATGGTAACTATGAATACATGCAGTTTATTGCGACTAAAGATATTGATTTTACAAAAACACCATTCTCTGTTGTCGTTACTAACAACGCAGGTGGATCTGTACCAATCGGACTTCCAACTCTTGGCTGGGCGACCGGTAGCTTAGCTACCAGCGGAAATGCCAGAACATATAAGTTTAACTTAACTTCAGGAACAGTAAAAAAAGGTGAATTCTTCTACGTTGGAGGCTCAACCAAGATGATCAACGGTGCTTTATCAACTTCAATGGCTAGCTCAAAATGGATCAGGGCATTTGATTACTCAAAGATAAATGGTGATGGATTCGGGAGAGCAACCAGCGGCCTGTTCGCAAATAGTGGCAATGCATCAGGCTTTGCTGTTTTTGAAGGCTTAGTTATAGATAAAGATAAGTCTCCCATTGACGTTGTATTTATAGGTACGGGTGGAAGTATGGTAAGCGGGACTCAAGGGTATAGAATCACCAACACAGATTTTTACGATAAGGTTGATGTATTGAGTGATGATCTAACCCCTCAGCCCTTTTATAAAAGTGGTACAAATACGATGAACTTCGCCTATCTTACTTCAGATCTTGGTTACTTCAATAAACTAGGAGGCGAGTACGATCCTTCTCTTGGGAAATGGATCAAAGCAAGAACTCAAAGCCCTGTTTTACTTACCAAAGAATCGCCAATTACTGAAATTGAAGGAGTATATCCTATTCCTACAATAGAAAATCCTTTAGGGGCTCCTTCAACGGTTGTCAAATAGTAATTTATTATAGTCTTAATCAATATTTGTTATCACATGAAAAGAAGATCATTTATACAGAGCCTGGGGTTTATTGCCGGAAGTGCATTTATTTCTTTAAATTCAAAAGCCTTTACCAACTTGAACCGTGACAAAATGATCCGTGGCAAGGTAATGGATAAAAATAGGGGTGTTGCGAACGTAGTAATTTCAGATGGTTTTTCTGTCGTCAAAACCGATGCAAAAGGTCAGTACAGCATAGACCTGAACGAGAAAGCAAGTAACTTATTTATGAGTACGCCATCTGGCTACGAGTTTAAAACGAATGCCAATATTGCAAAACAGTATGAAGTTCTTGGCGCTAAAAACGAATATGATTTCGTGCTTACCAGCTTAAAGAAAAATGACGTCAAGCATAATTTCATCATATGGGCGGATCCACAGGTAAGAACCAAAGACGATGTTCAGCAAATGATGGAAACTTCGGTACCTGATACGATAGCAACCATTAAAGCTTTAGGCCCGGACGCATTAGTTCACGGAATTTGCGTTGGAGATCTTGCATGGGATTTCCTGGAATACTTTGAAGATTACAACAAAGCTGTAGCCATGATGGGAATCCCTTTCTTTCAAGCTTTAGGTAACCATGATATGAATTACAGAGAGGGTGGGGACGATACATCTGACCGGACCTTTAAAGAGTTTTTTGGGCCTACATATTATTCCTTCAACAGGGGGAAGGCTCATTATGTAGTCATGGATGATGTAAGGTATTTGGGCGTTGAACGTACCTACGATGGCTATATTAGCGAAACGCAGCTCAGTTGGCTGGCTAAGGATCTGGAGCATGTTAAAAAAGAAGATTTGTTGGTCATTAATCTCCATATTCCAGTTCACAACTCTATTAAAAACAAGGAAGAACTGTATAAGAGATTAGAAGGTTTTACTAACGTTCACATCATGTCTGGACATACGCACTACAATGTGAACAAGATCACTGATAATATCTTTGAGCACAACCATGGTGCTGTTTGTGGCGCATGGTGGGCAGGCGACATTTGCTCAGATGGAACTCCAAGAGGATATGGGGTGTATGAAGTTGATGGCAATGACTTAAAGTGGTTTTATAAGCCTACAGGACTTTCCAAAGCACATCAGATAAGCTTAACGCTTGATACACTTACGAATCAAAAGCGGTTACTCGCTAATGTATGGAACTGGGATCCCCAATGGAAGATTGAGTATGAGCTTGACGGAAAGAATATGGGTTCGCTCGAACAGCAGACAGGTAGTGATCCACAAGCAGTAAAGTTAAATGCTAAGGGTAAGCCCGCAAAGGGTCGAGCTTTTACTAAGCCAACGCAGACAGAACACCTATTTATGGCTCATTTCAAACCTGAAGTAAAGCAGGTTAAAGTGATTGCAACGGATCGTTTTGGAAATAAATATACTCAGGAGATTAGCGCATAAGCTACCAAGGACAGGTTAGAGTGTTCAGAAGGACTGTTATAGTGTTTCAAAGGGCTTGAACAGTCAGGACGTCCAATATTCAGGATGCCGAACCTACTAATTAGGCGTATATCGGAGAAACCTTTCGAGTTTGCGTACAAGATGCCTGATTAACGTATTTATTTTCTTTGTAAGCCTCTTTCCCTAATTTGCGAAGAATTTTGTAGTGCGACACTAATGCTCCACTAAAAGTTTTGCTTTCTATGTAAGGCAAGCCGAACTCTAATGCGGTTTGCCTTACGATTTTTCCAATCTCAGGATAATGAATATGGCACACTTTTGGGAACAAATGGTGCTCCACTTGTCTGTTTAATCCACCGCAAAGAAATGCTGCCAATTTGCTTTCTACCGCGAAGTTAGCTGTTGTTCGTAACTGATGTTCTGCCCATGCTTCTTCAATATTCCCATCTTCATCAGGAAGCGGAAAGCTAGTTCCTTCCACCACATGTGCAAGTTGAAAGACCAATCCAAGTACAAGACCCTGCGCAAACTGCATTGCCATAAAGCCAATTAAAAATTGCCACCAGGTTACATTCATAACAATCATAGGCAGAATTATGAAAAGGAAGTAATAGATCGACTTGTAAAAGAAGAGCTTAAAATATTCTATTCTTGGGTGGTCACAAACGTGCTCACCAATTTTTTTCTGAAAGAACTTTTTGTAATCTTTTCTGAATACCCAGGAGAGCATGGCTAAACTATAGAGACCAAAGGCATAAAAATGCTGGTAACGCTGAACTTTGTTTACTGTTTCGGATTCCGAGAACCTGATCAGTCCTGGTGCTACATCTATGTCTTCATCATGGCCCGCAATATTCGTATAGGTATGGTGTACAATGTTATGGCAAATGTTCCACACATATGGACTAGCGCCTATTAAATTAAAGACAAAGCTAAAAACTTCGTTTACCTTTTGATTGGAGGAAAAAGACTTATGGATCGCATCGTGACAAATGTTAAAGCCGACGAAAGCACCGGTCATTCCAAGCAATACAGCTAGCACCAGCATCACAGGATTACTTAAGTTTCCCAGTAATATGCTTAGGTACAAGCCGATGAGTATAGTCAAAAAGAATATGGCTTTGAACCACATTGCCCCATTAGCATAGGTGGAAAGGTTATTGTCGTTAAAATAGTGATCTACTCTGGAACGAACTGTTGCATAAAAGGCAGATTTATTACCATTCCTAAATTTAAGCTTTTTAGCCATTCTTTACTTTGTTATAATTCATATGATTCTTACCCCTACGATATTTGGCTAATGTAATACAATATGATTACAATAAGGAGTGGTGCATGTTATTATAAAGTTACGTAGATAATGAGATTCCAGATGTTTGATAGTAATTCATGCATTAAAAATAAAATTCCTACTTTTACACCCCGCTTATGGAACAGATAAAAACATCATTTGATTTTGAAAAGCCTTTGGCTGAATTGGTTCAGCAAATTGATAAGGTCAAACAAATCGCCGATAAAACAAAAGTAGATATGTCTGCAACTTTAACTGAACTCGAAGAGAAGATCATTGAAACCCAAAACAACCTTTACAGCAACTTGACTGGCTGGCAAAAAGTTCAGATGTCTCGTCACCCTGAGAGACCACAGACGCTAGACTACATCAGTATGATCTGTGATGACTTTATTGAAATGCATGGAGACAGGACCGTAAGGGATGATAAAGCCATAATAGGTGGTTTTGCAATCATCGGTGGACAATCAGTAATGATCATTGGTCATCAAAAAGGTAAGAATACCAAAGAACGTCAGTTTCGTAATTTCGGTATGGCTAATCCTGAAGGTTACCGGAAAGCTTTGCGTTTAATGAGACTGGCAGAAAAGTTTAATAAGCCCGTTATATCATTTATTGATACGATGGGTGCATATCCTGGTCTTGAAGCAGAGGAGCGTGGTCAGGGTGAGGCTATCGCAAGAAACCTGTTAGAAATGTCTATTCTCAAGGTTCCGATTCTTTGCTTTGTCATAGGCGAAGGTGCATCGGGAGGGGCTTTAGGTATCGGCATTGGTGATAAAGTTTATATGCTTGAACATACCTGGTACTCAGTGATCTCTCCGGAATCCTGCTCTTCCATTTTATGGAGGAGCTGGGATTATAAGGAACGTGCTGCCGACTGTCTTAAATTAACTTCCGACGATATGTTTAAGAACAGGTTGATCGACGGCATAATTAAGGAACCGCTGGGTGGTGCTCATCAGAATCCTGAAGCAATGGCCGAAACAGTTAAGGCTCAGATTTTAAAAGATCTTCAAGAACTAAAGAAAGAAAAAACACAGACAATGATCTCGAACAGGATAGACAAATTCTGCGCCATGGGTGTAGTAGTAGAATAGCTGCAGAGATTACTAAATATGTAAAAGCCTTGCAAATGTTAAATTGCAAGGCTTTTTTAATGGGGATGAATTTCAGTTATTGAGGGGCATAGAACGCGGAAAAACGCCCTTCCAATGCTTTATACTGGTTAAGCAAATTTTCGCTTAATTTCGTTTGGTTATATTTTGCGGCCGTTTTAGACATTTGGTTTAAAAACGACATCCCCAATTGGATATTCTGACCACCTGTGAACTTACCTTTACTTGCAGAAACATCTGCCAGGTATACTAATTCTTTTTGGATGTACACTGCACATTTCTCAATCATCTCATTCGCACGTTTCGTATCGTTCAACGCATAAAGGTTTTCTGCCATGAAGTATTTACCCATCATTGAACGCAAACCAAAGAACTTATCAGGCATCACTTCAAAATATTTAGCAACTACCTTTTTAGCCTCTTCAGTTTTGCCTTCATTTAGCAATCCAGAGATGGTATTATTGAAGACATTGGTGAAAATAGATACATCGTCTGTAGACTGTGTATCAAGGTAACTGGCATTTTTGACATTACCCCATACAAATTTGTTCATGATGTTGTTGTACAGAACCGGAACATTCAATAGTTCAGTCTTACCTGCTAATGAGGTATCCACTTTCAAAGGGCGCAACTGTAAAGCCAGGCCTGAGTTGTAAAGATAGTTGTCCAAGCCGTTGTATTGTTCTGATGGAACTGTGCTTGCAAAGTAGATTGGTCTTTTCCAATTGTTGTGCACCAATATATCAAACATAGCAAGGGTGCCTTTAGTAACGTAGTTTTTGTTAAATTTCCACTCCATTGCAGGAACAATTTTTGCGGAATCTTTGGCATCTACGATGTTGTTTTTAATTACCTGATCACGGTCGACGGTCAATTTGAAGTTTTTAGTGAAAATGAAATTTTCCCTTCCGCCACCTTGCAATGGCACTTTATCTTCGTCATTGTCAGATAGTAATACCGCCAGAACGTCTGCTAATTCAACTGATCCAGGTATATTGGAATCCCTGTACCGCAGGATATCTCTCACACCCTGAACATATTTGGATTCGTTCATGGAAATAGGTAACGGCGCGGATTCGTTTTGAACGCGTTTCATCCCATTTATATACCAATCGGTATCAAACAGACTTAAGTTAACCAAACGGATATCCGGTCTTATATTCTCTACCTCCTGTGCATACCACAATGGATAGGTATCGTTGTCCCCATAAGTGAATAAGATTGCATTTGGGGCACAGGACTGAAGATAATCCACGGCAATATCATGCGCTACCATTTTCTCCGACCTGTCATGATCATCCCATCCTTGCTGGGCCATTATTACGGGAGCCGCAAACAAGCCAATAATTGAAGCGAAAATACCTGCATTTAGCGGGTTCACTTTTTTAGCAAGCCATTCTCTGATGGCTAAAACACCAAGACCAACCCAAATCGCGAATGCATAGAATGATCCTGCATAAGCATAATCACGCTCTCTGGGCTCCATCGGCTTCTGATTTAGATATAGTACGATCGCCATACCTGTAAAAAAAAATAGCAGACCAATGATTCCTGCATCTTTCTGATTTCTTTTGAAATGCCAGATCGCACCCAATAGCCCCAATATTAAAGGAAGGAAGAAAAAACGATTGTATGCGTTGCTCCCAGTTATAGTTGGTGGTAAATTGCTTTGATTTCCTAAGAAAATTGCGTCTATAGGCTTGATTCCGCTTAACCATTGACCCTCATATACACTACCTTGTCCTTGTTCGTCATTTTGCCTACCGACAAAATTCCACATGAAATACCTCATGTACATCATTCCTGTTTGGTAGCTAAAGAAGAACTTGATATTGTCAAATAATGTTGGGAATGCGGTGTCATCAAGACCTAATAAATCTTTGTAGTAGCCGATATGCCTGGCATCATCACTGTACATCCTCGGGAAAGGGGTGGTTCTGTCATAGATATAATCAGTTTTTTTACCCGCGACCTCATACTTATCAACGCCTTTCCTGTAGGTTGTTTTCCCTTCTTCAACTTCTACAACCTCAGAATTATAGTTCGGTCCAAAAAGTAATGGCCTGTCGCCGTACTGTTCTCTATTCAAATAACCAAGGAAAGCGAATGCATTGTCCGGATCACTGTTGTTTAAGTTGGTATCTGCTTTGGCTCTGATGATGATCATTGCGAACGATCCGTATCCAAAAACGATCAGTACGGTTGATAGTAAAGCCAAGTTAAGAATTTTTTTCTCGTGTTTGATAGAATACCTGATTCCCCAAACCAATGCGGCAATTACAAGAATTGCGAAGAACAAAATACCTGTTCCGAATCCAAGGCCTAAGGTATTCACAAAGAAAAGGTCAAAAGATGCTCCGGTTGATACTAGGTATTGAATGATGCCATACTGAATCACTGCAAGAATTAAGATGCCTATGGCTGCAGTTTTGAAGATCCCCGCAGAGGTTGGATTTTTTGTCTTCTTGAAATAGTATACAAATGCTATTGCAGGGATAGTTAGAAGATTCAATAAGTGGATTCCGATCGATAAACCCATGATGTAGGCGATAAATAGCAACCACTTATCCGCACGGGGTTCATTGGCATTCGCTTCCCATTTTAAGATAGCCCAAAAAACAATTGCAGTGAAAAGCGATGATAATGCATAAACCTCAGATTCAACTGCTGAAAACCAGAAACTGTCTGAAAAGGTGTATGCCAATGCACCAACAGCCCCTGCTCCCATAATTGATATCAGGTTGCTTTTACTGACCTCTTCATTTTCTTTAATCAAAATTTTCTTAGCTAGAGCTGTGATGGTCCAGAATAAGAACAGGATGGTAGCGCCACTTGCAATTGCTGAACCAACGTTCATGAAGTAAGCGATCTTAGTAAGATCTCCAAAAGCGAATAACGAAAAGAAGCGCTGGATCATTAGAAATAATGGAGCTCCCGGTTGGTGTACAACCTGCATTTTTAATGCAGCAGCGATAAATTCGCCGCAATCCCAAAAGCTTACTGATGGCTCTAATGTTAAAATATAGGTTAGGGTGGCAAGGACGAAACAGATCCAGCCGGTAATGTTATTAATCTTAGAATAATTCATTTGTTATAAATGTAGTTCTTATTACGATTACGCTTAATTGCTGCCGAAAATAAAGAATAAGATTGATATATGATTAAATATAATTGAGTTTAACATTTGTCTCCCTTTGCTTAAATAGACTATGGAAAGGGCCTCTAACTGACTTTGATCAGGGGTTGGTACGCCTTTTGTCTTACCAACCCCTGATTATCCCCTACCAACCTCATATGAAAATCAGATCATTAGGAAGTTGAATTATTAGTCACTTAAATTATTTCATATTTTTTCGACTCTGGTATTGCAGAAGTGAAAAATCTGCGTAAATTTGCATTCCATTTAAAAGCAAGCCTTTTGTGGAAGATTGCCCGATAGTATAAAGGTAGTACAACGGTTTTTGGTACCGTTTGTCTAGGTTCGAATCCTGGTCGGGCAACCAAACATTATTCGGATTGTGGTAAAAGCGCAATCCGATTTTTTTAACCACTATTGATCCCGTTCAATAATGCCATTGCAATTCAACCCCGTTAAGCTTTTTGCCGGAACTGGTACAAGAGAATTAGCACTTAAGATTGCCGAGCACTACGGTAAGCCTTTAGGAGTCGTTACCTTAAACCGGTTTAGCGATGGTGAGTTTCAGCCTTCTTATGATGAAACTGTTCGTGGATGTGATACTTTCATCATTCAGTCTACCAACCAACCTTCAGATAATATAATGGAATTGTTGTTAATGATTGATGCTGCCAAAAGGGCATCAGCGCATTATATAACTGCCGTTGTTCCTTATTATGGGTTGGCTAGACAAGATAGAAAGGATAAGCCACGTGTTGCCATCGGAGCGAAACTGGTAGCAAATCTGTTAAAATCAGCGGGGATTCACAGGATCATGACGATGGATTTACATGCTGCTCAAATTCAGGGATTTTTTGATATCCCTGTTGATCACCTTGACGGTTCAGTAATATTTGTTCCTTACATTAAAAGCTTAGGATTGGAAAACCTGACTATAGCATCACCTGATATGGGTGGTTCTTATCGGGCACGTACATTTGCTAAGTTCTTCAATGCTGAGGTTGTGATTTGCGATAAACGTCGTAAAAGAGCAAACGAAATTGAGTCAATGTCCATCATAGGGGACGTGACTGATATGGATATTGTATTGATTGATGATATCTGTGACACTGCGGGCACGCTTGCGAAAGCTGCTGCACTGATCATGGAAAAAGGGGCGAGAAGCGTCAGAGCGGTTTGTACGCACCCTGTACTTTCAGGAAAGGCTTACGAAACGATAGAAAACTCGATGTTGACGGAGTTAATCGTAACCGATACGATCCCATTGAAGCGTCCGAGTGATAAAATACGGGTACTTAGCACAGCCCCATTGTTTGCGAAGGCTATTGCCAATGTAAACGAGCATGGTTCGATTAGCGGACTTTTTGAAGTTTAATATTAATAATTTATATACCGGGGCTTAGGCCTCACAACAATCAAAAAAAATGAAAACAATCGCAATTAGCGGTTCTCCAAGAGAGAACGTAGGGAAACGCGATGCTAAAGAGCTTCGCTATGAAGGCAAAGTTCCTGCAGTATTGTATGGTGGTAAGGAACAAGCACATTTCGCTGTAGTTTCTACCGATCTGAAAGATGCTATCTATACTCCAGAGGCAAATTTTGTTGAGATTAGTTTAGGTACTCAAAAAATCAAAGCGATCATCAAGGAATTACAGTTCCATCCATTAACAGATTTATTATTACACGTTGATTTTCTTCAACTGTTTGATGATAAAGAAATTGTTATGGAGATCCCTATTAAATTAACCGGAACTTCTCCAGGTGTAAAAATGGGTGGTAAACTAGTTCAGAAATTACGCAAACTTCGCGTTAAAGCATTACCGAAAGATATGCCCCAAACTGTTGAAGCAAGTATCTCTAAAATGGAAGTTGGTAGTTTGTTCCGCGTACGTGACCTTGCCCAAGGTGATTTTGTGGTAACTAATACTCCTGAAGACACTATCGTATCTGTTGGTATGTCTAGAGCATTAAAACAAGCAGAACAAGTTGGCGGAAAGAAATAATTTCAATCAGTCTTTTGTTAAAGGCGTTGCAGCGTTATACCTGCAACGCCTTTTTGCGTTTTCTATAGTTCGCATTTGCTATATCCGCTAAACTATTATCTTTGCTTCATCATGAAATATCTAATCGTAGGTTTAGGGAACATTGGTCCTGAATATGCATACACCAGGCACAACATCGGATTTTTAATTGCTGATCAATTGGTAAAAGGTTTGGGTGGTAGTTTTTCTAATCTTCGCCTTGCCTACTATTCGGAAGTTTCCTTCAAAGGGAAAAAACTTCATGTGATCAAACCAACAACCTTCATGAATTTAAGCGGAAGGGCCGTGAACTATTGGATGCATGAATTTAAAGTACCCTTCGAAAATGTGATTGTTCTTGTAGATGATCTGGCTCTTCCGTTGGGTAAGCTAAGACTTAAGCTTCAGGGAAGCAGTTCAGGCCATAATGGATTAAAAAGTATTGAAGCGGTTTGTGGGGGACAGGCTTATCCAAGATTACGATTTGGAATTGGAGACAACTTTCCAAAAGGCAGGCAGGCAGATTATGTGTTGTCAAACTTCGATAAAGAAGAACTACCCGAACTGCCTGGATTGATTGATAAAAGTACAGAATTGATCAAGAGCTTTGTAACCGTTGGTCCAGCCAAAACGATGACTGCCTTCAATCAATAGCGGTTATAGCCGGGTTTTGCCGTCCGTGTACATCGTTAGTTTATTATGTAAGGTCTCCAAGTCGAAGGGCTTACCTACTACATCATTTGCTCCGGCTTCGATAGCCGTTTTTTTATCGTTATCCATTACTGCTGCCGAGAAGGTAATAATGGGAATGCTTTCCTTGCCTGGAGCGTAGCCACCTCTAATGTGTTTTATAGCATCAAGACCATTCATCACAGGCATGAAGGTGTCCATTAAAATGATGTCGTAATCATTTAACTTTAACTTATCGATTGCTTCTTTGCCGTTTTCTACTACATCGGCATCGATTTCCCAGTCTTTTAGAATCCTAATGATCAGAAATTTATTAATTGGGTTGTCTTCGGCTACAAGAACTTTCAGATGTGGCAGGGGTTCAAAATTCTTTTTATTACTCTTAATTAAGGGCTTCAATTCCTTTACAATCTGATACCAATTTTCGAAGCTAAAAGTAGTTCCAGACCCTAATTTACTCTGAACCTGCAGGGTTCCGCCTTTTAATTTAGTAAGATTTTTAACTATCGATAGTCCAAGGCCTGTCCCTCCAAAATTGATTGTCGTGTTATCATCGGCTTGTTCGAAGGTTTCAAATATCTTTTCGGTATTTTCTTTAGCTATACCAATACCAGTATCGATGACAAGAAATCTTAATTTTACGCTATTTCCCTTAAAATCTATGGCTTCTACTCTTAAAGTGACACTCCCTTCGGAGGTAAACTTAACTGCATTACCAATCAAATTCATTAAAATTTGATTTAACCTTAAGGAATCTGCTAAGATTTGGTTAGGCAACATTGGGTCCAGTTCTGTTATCAATCTTAAGTTTTTCTCTTTCGCACGGATGCTAAGCAGATTTACGACAGAATCACATAGTCTTGGCAGATCAGTTTCAGTTCTGGTAATTTTGAACTTACCGGCCTCAATTTTAGAAAGGTCAAGGATATCATTGATTACGCCTAAGAGAGAATCCGAAGAAATTGCCAAAAGTTTAAGCATCTCATGTTGTTCCTCTGATAAATCTGTCTTTGCCAACAAATGGGCGATCCCAATAATACCATTTATCGGTGTCCGAAGCTCGTGGCTCATACTTGCAAGGAAATTTTCTTTAATTCTTTTTCCCTGTTCGGCATGTTTCTTTGCCAAGATCAATTCCTTTTGATAAGCTTCTAATTCTTTGTTTTTCTTTTTGAGTTCACGCTGGTTTCTCACGAACTGAATAAACGAATCGACTTTTGCAGAAGTCACAAATGGGTCTAAAGGTTTATATAAGTAATCTACTGCACCAGTATTCAGCCCCCTAACAGCGTATTTGGTTTCTTTAGAAATCGCCGTTACAAAAATTATTAAGATATCTTTGGTTCTAGGGTTACTCTTTAAAATCTCTACTAATTCGAACCCATCCATTTCAGGCATCTGAACGTCGATGAGGCCTATGGCTATGTCCATTTCCCAAGAGAGTTTTAATGCTTCATTTGGGTTGGTAGTAGAAATGATATTTATATCGTCGCGTTGCAACAAAGCCTCAAGAGCAATGATGTTTTCGGGTCGGTCGTCGACTATAAGAATATTTATTTTTTCCATTTTAGTGGTAGTATCAGTTGAGGAGTTATGCGATTTTTTGATAGATATTATTTTTTTTGTCGACTACTTTAAAACGGCCGTTTTCATTACTTCGTAATGTCTCTTTAGCTCCAAGGCAAAGGAAACCGAAATTAGCTAAACTATTATAGAATAGTTCAATGACTTTCATTTGAAGCTCCATATTAAAGTAAATGAGAACATTTCTACAGGAGATCACTTGAAATTCATTAAATACGCCATCTGAAGCAAGATTATGGGCAGAGAAAAGTACATTCTTTTTCAGGGAATAGTTGATAATGGCCGCATCATACTTTGCCGTATAAAAATCAGATAGGGTATGTACTGTTCCGGTTTGGTGGAAATTCTCGGAATTTTGCTTCATTTTTTGTAGCTCGTAAATACCTGAACGCGCATGCTCTAAAACATCACTATTAATGTCTGTTCCGTAAAAAAACGTTCGATCGTAAAGCTTTTCTTCGGAAAACAAGATCGCATAGGAATACAACTCTTCGCCGGTGGAGCAACCTGCATTCCAAACTTTCAGGCGTTGGTAAGATCTTAGATAGGGAATCACATTCACTGCTAATGACTTGTAAAACAGTGGGTCTCTAAACATTTCAGTCACGTTCACCGTAATTTCGATCAAAAATGATTCGAAATAATCCAAGTCGTTTGTTAACAACGTACGTAGATCGAAAAGGCTTAGTTTTTGCAAACCCATAATTCTCGTCACCCTTCTTTTTAACGAGGCGGCAGAATAGCTGCCAAAATCAAAGTCCTGCGTATTTCTGATGAGGTCAATCAAGCTATTGAGCTGTTCGTAGGTTATTATTTCTTGGTTTGAATTGTGCATACTAACTTAGCCAAACTCTGAGCATAGATAAAAGTTTATCCATATCTACAGGTTTAGAGATATAATCGTTTGCACCAGCCTCTATACATTTTTCCCTGTCATTTTTCATTGCTTTTGCCGTAAGTGCGATGATCGGTAGCTTAGCATACTGCTTATCCTTCCTAATTTCCCGCATTGCTTCATAACCATCCATCTCAGGCATCATAATGTCCATTAGGACAATGTCAATCTGATTGTTCTCTGCCAGTCGGGTTATCGCCTCGCGGCCGTTGTTTGCAATCAGAATGTTCATGTTGTAAAGCTGCAATGCACTGGATAAAGCAAAGATATTTCTCATGTCATCGTCAGTAATCAAAACTGTTTTATTCTCCAGGGCCTTTTCAATACTCGATACACCTTTTTCTACAGTGTTGCTCTTGACAGAGACGGCCTTTCCATCACCTTGTTTCAGTTTGTTCATAAATAGACTTACTTCATCTATTAGGCGATCGTTAGATTTGTTGCTCTTCAACACCATAGCCTCACTATGCTTCAGGATTTTGGCCATCTTGTCCTGATCCAATTCCATCGCAGTGTTTATGATCACCGGAACGTGTGTTAGTTCAGGCTGCTCTTTAATTTGATCAAGGAGATCAAAACCAGAAATATCAGGAAGGTTTAAATCTAAAATTATACAATCAAACCGTTGATCTTTTAGCATTTGCAAAGCCTGTTCGCCAGTGTATGCCTGTTCCACATCAACGCCTTTATTCGTTAGCTGCTCAGTTAATATATTACTCTGCAGTTCCTGGTCCTCAATAATTAATACTTTTTTGAGGTTATACCTTAGATGAGCGGAGCTCAGCAGGCTAAAAGCTTCGTCCAAGGCATCTTTTTCGACGGGTTTCTTAAGGAAACCAATTGCTCCTTCATTCTTAGCCCGATCATCTTTTTCGTTTCCGGCAGACATCATATGAACAGGAATGTGTCTGGTACGCGGATCTGCTTTCAACTTTTTCAGAATTTGCCATCCATCCATTACGGGCAGCATGATGTCCAATACTATAGCATCCGGTAGTTCTGAAATTGCCATCTCGAGACCGATATCGCCACGAGTGGCAAGCATTGGTGTAAATCCTTTTTCTATTGCATAATCGGTCAATAATTCAGCAAAAGTAGGGTCGTCCTCAACGATCAGTAAGCTTTGCGCCGATTCTGGCTTCTTCGCTATACTATTTACAGGAGGAGGAGTACGGATTTGTACCTCTACAGTTCGGGTCAACTGTTCTTCAGGTTTGAGGTCTACGTTCCGTTCGGGAAGGTATAACGTAAAAGTGCTACCAATATTTGGCTCACTTTGGATTTGGATCTCGCCGCCAAGTAAATGTGCTAGTTCCTTACTTATAGATAGGCCTAACCCGGTGCCACCATATTTTCTGCTTGTTGATCCGTCTGCCTGCTGGAATGCTTCGAATATCAGTTTCTGTTTTTCGAGAGGAATTCCTATTCCAGAGTCTTTCACCTGAATGCCGATAATCGTTTCCTTTGTTTCTTTTAGTTGGTCTGAGAAATAATTTGTTTGCGGATCGGCTAAAAGAAATTCTAAACTGATCTCGCCATGTTCAGGAGTGAACTTGAATGCATTAGATAACAGATTTTTGATAACCTGCTCGACTCGGGATTGGTCAGAAAGAATCGTCTTTGGTAAGTTATTAGCTACTAAGATCTTGAAAATGATCTTCTTGTTTCGCGCGAGTTCTGTAAATAAGGATTCTGTATTGTGTTGTATCTCTACAGGATCAATAGGCGCTATGTCCAGGTCAACTTTTCCTGATTCGATTTTAGAAAGGTCAAGTATGTCATTGATCAGTGTAAGTAGGTTGTTTCCGGCATTGTGTATTACGCCTGCATATTTCATCTGGTCTTCTGTAAGGTTTTCTGGTTTGTTTTCCTTCAGTATTCTAGCCAGAATAAGGATGCTATTTAAGGGGGTTCTTAACTCATGGCTCATGTTAGCAAGAAACTCTGATTTGTAACGGCTGGAGATCTCGAGCTCTTCAGCCTTCAGCATCATTGCTTCTCGTGATTGGTTAACAACAATATTCCGTTCTTCCAATTGCTGAGCCTTTTCTTCTAATTCTGCATTTGTTTGTCTTAACTCCTCCTCCGACGCCTGAAGCTGTTCCGATTTATAAATCAATTCTTCGTTCGTAGTCCTTAATTCTTCCTGTTGACTCTCTAACTCCTCTGCTTGCTGTTGGGTTTCTTCAAATAAATCTCTTAGTTTAACTCTTGCCACCGCGCTATTGATAGCTACACCAACATTATCCGAGATGGTGTTTAAAAATTGAATTGTGACTGGGTCTGGCTCTGTTAGCAGTCCGAGTTCTAATACAGCAATAGTATATTTCTCGAATATTACTGGTAAAAGCAATAGTGACGTCGGGTTTGTGTCGCCTAAGCCTGAATTTACCTTAATGTAATCTTTAGGAAGTTTGTTTATCAATCGAAAGCGTTTCTCTAATGCGGTTTGTCCAACTAAACCTTCACCAAGGTTGTATCCTTTTTCTGCACCCGAAGTTTTCCTATATGCATATCCCGCAGTTAAATCGAAGGACTTTTTGGAAGAAAGTAGGTAGATCGCTCCTATAGGAGCTCCAATATAACTGCAGATTTCCGTGATAATGTTTGTGGCGAGCTGGTCAATTTCCTGTTCTCCCTGTATAGCCTCATTTAATTTTGTAGCACCAGAAAGCAACCAATTCTTTCGCTCATTGTCTGCCGAAATATCTGCTAGTTGGATGTTGGATTCCCGAATTTGTTTTTCAGTAAGGGCTTGCTGGTCAAAGGTTTTCTTAATATAAGAGAAAAGGAATAGGATCAAACAAAAAATGATAAAAGAGCTCGTCCAGACTATCCAGGTGCTTTGAGTGCTGCTTTTTAGGGTATTAGCTTTCCGTATCTTTAGCAGATTCATCTCTTCCTGAATAATCCTGTTGCTCACACCAAGCATCAACATCTTAATCCTTTGTCCGCTGCCTCCCATCACCATTTTATTAGCGTTCTCCCTACCTCCGATGGCGTTGAACCGCAGAACGGTTTGCATGTCGGCGATTTTTTGCTTCGCATAGCGCTCCAGCGTATCTATTCTTAACAGTTGTCTAGGGTTGTCCTGCACAAATATGCCCAATTCCCCAATTGTAGGAGCGATTTTATCCACATTTTGCGTGTAAGGGTCTAGAAAATCATTTTTCTGCGTCAGGATAAAACCCCTCATTGAGGTCTCTGAATTGAGCATTTGTGTTTCGATCTTTTGAGTGATATTTATCACTTCAGAAGTGTGGGTTTGCCATTTTGCATCCTCAGCTAAATTTTTAACACTATAATAAGATGTTATAGCAGATAAAAGGACAAAAAGTAATGAGAATCCAAAGCCGGTCCTTACTTGTTGTTTAAAAGATAGCTTAAACATAAATGCTATGGTTGATTTGTGCGGAAAATTTGTATGCAATTATAACGAATATTCCCGTGAAATATTTAACCGAGTCCTAGCTAAATCCCTGCAGACATTGAGAATAAGTATTCCCTATTGGAATAATTTGATCACCCATCCAAATCTGGTTACGGTCGTACTTGTCTATCTTATTTATTGCGACTATAAATGCGCGATGTGTTCTGATAAATTTTTTAGCCGGCAGCATCTGCAGCATTTCATTAATAGGAACGCGTGTACTTAGCAGATTTTTATTCCTAAGATTAATTCTGGTGTAATTGCCCGCTGCTTCGATATATAGGATGTCGTCGATCTGTACCTTAATTTGTTCGTAGCTATCCTTAATAAAGAGAGAATCTTGTTCTTTATCACCAAAAGCGTTGAGTCTTAAGTTGTAAATTTCGTTCGCTTTGTTGCAAGCCTTTAAGAAACGAGGCAATGAAAATGGCTTTAGCAGATAGTCAATAGCATCCAATTCGAAGCTTTTAACCGCATGTTCTGAATATGCTGTTGTGAAAATAACCATGGGTGGGTTGCTAAGTGCATGAAGAAAATCGATGCCGTTGATGTCTGGCATCTTAATGTCGAGAAATATCAGGTCGACTTGGTGCTGCTGCAAGTAGTGCATCGCGTCAAAAGCATTTGTAAATACTTCTGCTAAAGTTATTGCCAATACTTTCGAAGCATGAGACCTTACAATATCAAGGGCAATCGGTTCGTCATCTACAGCAATAGCAATCATGTTTAAAACTAATCAATTTCCGTGAGGTCGATGGTCAGGTGAACAAAAAATTCTTTAGCATTGTCACGGATGATTAACTCATGGTGATTCGGATATAGCAAACTCAATCGTTGTTTTACGTTTTGTAGTCCTATTCCTCCATGTGATTTTTCGGGATCATTCTCATTTGCCTTGTTAATACTATTGCTGACATCAAGGTATAATTTGGCGGCTTTGGTTTGAAGGGTGATCCTAACTTGAGATGGATTATTTAGACTTATACCATGCTTAAAAGCATTTTCGACGAATGGGAGTAACATCATTGGTGCGATTAAGTATTGTTCTTGAGGTTCTTCAATATCTGTTTCAATATGGATATTCGGACTCGTTGCAATTCTAAGTTTTTGTAAGGAAATATAGTTTTTGAGATACTCTATGTCCGTTGCAAGAAGTGTTTTATCTGCCACATTTTCTTCGAGCATGAAACGCATCATATCACCAAGTTTTTGAATGCCTTCACCTGTTCGAGCTGCATTTTCCTGAAGAGCTGTTCCATATAAAGTATTCAGCGCATTGAATAAAAAGTGTGGGTTGATCTGAGATTTCAGAAAATTCAAATTTGCGTCAGCTTTACCAAGTTCAGTTTTAAGTGATCTTATCTCTTCGGCCTCTCTTTTATTTCTTGCTTTATAAATGATCCATGATAAGACGGGTACCACAACAAATTGAGCAGGCATGTTCATTAAATATAAGTAGTCAAATTTATCTCGGGCTGGGTAGAAGGTATAAACCATCATTAACAACAAAAGATAGGTCACTACGGCATTTACGATGGTTCGCCCTATAAATTTAAGCCCGGTTTTATTGGTTTTACTTAATTCTGGAAGAAGAACATGCACTGCATACAGGTAGTGAAGAATTGCTATAGGGATTAAAGTGCTAAAGACCGCGCGGATGTCTAAATTATAATTTAGAATGACGCAAATTGCATGTTGGAATAAAAACAGGGCAAACAGCATCAGTCCCTCTTGAGCAAGAGTGAGCTTCTCTCCATCTTTTGTTGAGGTGATAAAAATAACCATCATTTTTATCGCAAGTAGTAATGCGAAGTACTCATTAATAAGGCCCGCGACCCAGCAAAGGTGAATAAGCAGACAAATCAGGATTATTCCGTTGGATGGTTTTCGTTCTTTTTGTTCTATTTCAGTGTTGACGTAAAAAAACAGCAGGAAATAGCAAAGACAAGTGATTACATAAGTAGAGAAAAGGTTAATCCAAAACCTGTTATAATAGATATGGTTGGGTATGGTAATATGCTCACTTACTGCTGCGCCCGCGCTAACAATAAAAGCGACTACCGCACATGCAGTGAATGCTATAAGTTCAATTTTCGCTACTTCTTGAAGTTTTGTCATGGTTGTTTTTCTTTGCACAATGTTACAAAGTGTTATTTTTAGAAATTTCAATAAGTGATGAACTTACTAAAAAATGTGACGAACGGTGATTTCGTCTTGTTTTTTTAGATTTGCAGTATGAAAGTATACGGCATTCCAAATTGTAATACAATAAAAATGTCAACCATCTGGTTAACTGGGCATGGTCTGTCTTACGAATTCCACGATTTCAAGAAAAAGGGAGTAACTGTTGAAGAGCTTAATCGGTGGTGTGACTTTTTTGGTTGGGAAAATGTTTTGAATAAGAAAGGTACCACCTATAGGAAATTAACATTTGAGCAACAAGCAGCCGTATTTGACCAAGGTTCTGCAGTGGTGTTAATGGTTGCTAATCCTAGTTCCATCAAGAGGCCAATTGTAGAAGTGGATGAGAAGCCTGTTTTAATCGGATTCAGAGAAGAAGCCTACGTCCTAGCTTTTAAATAATGTTTATGCGACTGATTTTCCTCTTGTTTTTAATGCTGTTACAGCCATTAATAAATATGGCTCAAGAAACGGTTTTGGGTCATGTTTATGATTTTGAGAAGAAAACGTCACCATTAAAAGGAGTCGTTGTTCAGAACTTAAACAATGGGAAAGCTTTGCAAACACCGATATCCGGACAGTTTAGGATTTCGGCTAAGAAGGGCGATCTTTTAGTATTTTCTAAAAATGGATATCATACAGATACTTTGTTTTTGATAAATCTTGCAGATAAGCGAATTTTTTTGCCTGTTAGTGCCAATCAGTTGAATGAAGTAAGTATTCTCGGCGCCAGAGTTAACCCAGGTGTTTTCTATAAAGATCCTGAGGTCCATGAATTTAAAAGATTTGAAACGGACGATTTAAGAGGGAAGAAGAACAATGACCGGGCTGGCGGTTTGAAACTTAATTTAGGATATGGGAAGTATCGCCGTGAGCAGACTAAGAAAGAGTTGTTGGAACAGCGGGAGGGATTTGACGAAGAAATCAATTCAAACTTTAACAACATCGTCATTTCCAATTTGATTAAGCTCAAAGACGAGGAGTTAAAGGCTTTTATATATTTATATAGGCCTTCGGCTTTGCTGGTTTCGTCGGAACGGCCTTTTAATTATAGTAGTTATATTATTAAGGCCTATAGTACCTGGCTTAAGCTGCCCTTTAAGCAACGCAAATTACCAGCCATGCCTAAATTGTAAGATCTTTTTGATCTTTACTCGCTCTTATTGGTGTTACATTTGCCTTGGCATATAATGTTATTTATATATTTAATTCAAATTTTGCATTTCTATGAATATTATTGAAAAATCTACTGTCTTTTCGCTATTTCTTGTAGCAATAGGAGGATCTGTGTTTGCACAGAACGCGAGTCCTACCTCTAACTATGATCCCCACGAAGCATTTAATCCGCTATTCTACACTCAAAATGGGAATGAATTCCGTTCAGCAAGTGGATATCCCGGACCAAAGTATTGGCAAAACAAAGCTGATTATGTGATTGCAGCAGAACTTAATGACGTTACGAATACTATTTCGGGATCTGTGACGATAACCTATAAAAACAATAGCACTGATAAGTTGCCGTATTTATGGCTACAATTAGACCAGAACCTTTTTGCGGAAGGCTCAAGAGGAAATGCATTGATCACTGGAAACAGTCGCTATGGCAACCGTGGCGAAAAGCTACAGGGAGGTTATAAGATTGAGGGGCTTGATGTTTCTAAAAAGGCCAAGACAGTAAAGTTTAGTTCGCTAACTGAAGATACCAGAATGCAGATTAGATTGGACCAGCCCTTGGGTGCAGGGGAGGTAATTACAATAAAAATGAATTTTTCTTTCGTGATTCCAATCAATGGATCAGACCGCATGGGGCACCTCGCCACCAAAAATGGGGAAATTTTCACTATCGCGCAATGGTTTCCAAGAATGTCTGTATATGATGATGTTTTGGGTTGGAATACTCTGCCTTATTGGGGTGCTGGCGAGTTTTATTGCGAGTATGGTGATGTTGATTTTGTTATCACGGCTCCTGCAAGCCATATTGTGATGGGATCAGGAGAACTATTGAATCCTCAGGAAGTATTTACAACCGAGCAGTTGAAACGTTGGAATGCAGCAAAAAATAGTGATCAAACAGTAACTGTCAGATCAGAAGCAGAGGTATTAGACCCGGCTTCAAGACCATCAAAAGAAAAACTAAGCTGGAAATTCAGGATTAAAAATACCAGAGATGTAGCCTGGGCATCATCGAAAGCATTTGTGCTTGACGCTTCCCGTATTAATCTTCCTAGTGGAAAGAAAGCCTTGGCTGTATCTGCACATCCTGTGGAGAGTAATGGTAAAGACGGATATGGAAGGGGTGCGGAGTACGTTAAAACGTCAATAGAGCATTATTCAACGAAATGGTTTGAATACCCTTATCCGATGGCAGTAAATATCGCCAGTAACGTTGGTGGAATGGAGTACCCCGGAATCGTGTTTTGCGGTTGGAAAGCAAAGAATGGAAGCGCATGGAGCGTGATAGACCATGAGTTCGGGCATACCTGGTTTCCAATGATCGTTGGGAGTAACGAGCGTAAATTTGGCTGGATGGATGAAGGATTCAATACTTTTATAAATGGTATTTCTTCCCAGGCATTCAATAATGGAGAGTATAAACAAGGGCAGACAGATATGCGTAGGGCAGCTTTAATTTATCAAAGGCCTGAAGCCGAATACATCATGTTGAGTCCAGATGCGATGAGAGAAGCGAACATTGGACGTAACCTATATAGCAAGCCTGGACAGGGTCTGGATCTTTTGAGAAACCAGGTACTTGGTGCTGATCGTTTTGACTATGCTTTTAGGAAATATATCGAAGAATGGTCTTTTAAGCATCCTACACCTGTTGATTTTTTCAGATCAATGGAGAATGGTGCTGGCGAGGATTTGTCATGGTTCTGGAAAGGATGGTTCCTAGAAAACTGGAAAATGGATCAGGCGATTACATCTGTTACCCCTAGCAAAGGTGCTAATACCAGTCCAGGTTACGATATTGAGGTTAGCAACTTAGAAAAGATGCCAATGCCCATTATTTTGGAGATTAAAACCAAAAGTGGTAAAACAGATATTATAAAGCTGGGAGTGGATGTTTGGATGAGGAACAAAAGTTGGGTTGTAAGGTATCCAACTGCCGAAGAAGTAGTATCGGTGAAGCTGGATCCTGAAAAAGTGTTGCCAGATGTGAACCCTGCTAACGATAGCTGGCCAGCTAACTAATTATTTAAAAAAGCTGTTTTTTAGCTTTTCAGCATCTATCACGGGGGCTGATGTATCTAAACGGATAGACCAGCCCTTCGTTTTTAAAAGCGGAATATCCACTTTTGAGACAGAGAGGTCTTTACCTTTAATGCTTTGGTGGTAAATGAGTGGGCTTAAGGGCTCCACATCCCCTTTTGCGTTGAACAGAATCTCTAGTTTGAACTTGGGCCAAAGTTGGATATCGCTCATATTGGCAGCGTAAATCTTGGTGCTACTATGTGGCTTTACGATGCCGGAATATTCACCATTGAAAGCACCGTTCCTCTCTGTTGTTAAGCTGGCCAGAAGGGTGAATGAGCTGTCGTTAACCAAGTGAAAATGTGCCACAGATGAAATGTGCTGATCGCTGACCAACCCGAGTGAAACACCTTCTTTGACAAAAACCTCTGGGGCAATGTTTACTGGCGTGCTGGTAGCGAGGGGACCGTTCTTTGGGATCTCTCCATGTATCAAAGTTACTTTTGATGCCATTACTGGAATCTCAAAGTCATTGGCATCGGTAACCCCGATAGTTTCTTTATCTATGATGCGTGTGATGTAGCCTTCCAGGTTTTCATCCACAAAGCGAACAAAGTCTCCGATTTTTAAATGCATGTCGTTTTGTATTTAGGATTCAAATTTACGAAAAATGCGAACCGAAATGCGTTTAAGTTCTTATTTTTGCAGCATGGCGGCAGACGAACAAAAAAATAATCCACTACATGGCAAAACTTTAGAGTTCATTTTAAAGCAGTTGGTCTGGAAATATGGCTGGGAGGAAATGGGTGCCTTGGTGAAGATAGATTGTTTCAACAACAACCCGACAATGAATTCAAGTTTAAAGTTTCTTAGGAAGACAGACTGGGCCAGGAAAAAAGTGGAGAAATTGTACCTGAATACTTTCCATTAAGAATCCGCAATAAATTTATGTTAACAGCTTGATTTATAAAATGTATTGTCTTACCTTTGCAGTCCCTTATTGAGGGGTAAAGTTTTTAAACATAAATAGAAAAACAAAAAAGAACAATGCCAACCATTCAGCAATTAGTTAGAAAAGGTAGAGTAGCACTGGAGTTCAAGAGTAAGTCTCCGGCGTTGGACAGTTGTCCACAGCGAAGAGGTGTATGTACACGTGTATATACTACTACCCCTAAAAAACCAAACTCAGCAATGCGTAAAGTTGCCCGTGTACGTTTAACCAATGGAAAAGAGGTGAATGCCTATATTCCTGGTGAAGGTCACAATTTACAGGAGCACTCAATCGTATTGATCCGTGGTGGTCGTGTTAAAGATTTACCAGGTGTACGTTATCACATCATTCGTGGAGCATTAGATACTTCAGGTGTTGCTGGTCGTAACCAACGTCGTTCCAAATACGGAACAAAACGTCCTAAGCCGGGACAAGTAGCTGCGGCTCCAGCAAAAGGTGGTAAGAAGAAGTAATTATTAGGAAAGAAAAATGAGAAAGTCAAAACCAAAAAAGAGAATTATCCTTCCTGATCCTAAGTTTAATGATGTTCAGGTAACGAGATTTGTAAACAATATGATGTACGATGGAAAGAAATCCATTGCTTATGATATTTTTTATGATGCAGTTGAGTTAGCCGAGAAAAAAGCTGGCGAAAGTGGCTTAGAAGTGTGGAAACGTGCTTTAATTAACGTAATGCCTGCAGTAGAAGTAAAATCACGCCGTGTTGGTGGTGCAAACTTCCAGGTGCCTACAGAAGTAAGACCAGACCGTAAAATTGCATTAGGCATGAAATGGTTAATTTCTTACGCTCGTAAACGTGGTGAAAAAACTATGAAAGAGAAATTAGCCGGTGAAATTGTTTCAGCAGCTAAAGGTGAAGGTGCAGCAGTTAAGAAAAAAGAAGATACGCATAAAATGGCTGAAGCCAACAAAGCGTTCTCTCATTTCCGTTTCTAATATTTGAAATTATAAAATGTCAAGAGATTTAAGATTTACTAGAAATATCGGGATTGCAGCTCACATTGATGCGGGTAAAACCACTACAACTGAGCGTATCCTTTATTATGCTGGTGTTAGTCACAAAATTGGTGAGGTTCACGAAGGTGCTGCAACGATGGACTGGATGGCACAAGAGCAGGAGCGTGGTATCACGATCACTTCTGCTGCTACAACAGTAGGATGGAAATATAGAGGTCAGGATTACCACATCAACATTATCGATACACCGGGACACGTAGATTTTACCGTAGAGGTAAATCGCTCGCTACGTGTATTGGATGGTTTGGTATTTTTGTTTTCAGCAGTTGATGGTGTTGAGCCACAATCTGAAACTAACTGGCGTTTAGCTAACAACTACAATGTTGCCCGTATTGGCTTCGTTAATAAAATGGACCGTTCAGGAGCAGATTTCTTGAAAGTTGTTGCGCAGGTAAAAAGCATGTTAGGTAGCAATGCAGTTCCATTGCAATTGCCTATAGGTGCTGAAGATAGCTTTACAGGTGTTGTTGATTTGATCAATAACCGTGGTATCGTTTGGAATGAGGAAGATAAAGGGATGACCTTTACAGAGGTTCCAATTCCGGAAGATATGGTCGATGAGGTTGCAGAGTGGAGAGAGAAGTTATTGGAATCTGTTGCAGATTACGATGAGTCTTTGATGGAGAAATTCTTCGATGATCCAAACTCAATCACTGAGCGTGAGATCTTAAACGCATTGCGTGCAGCTGTATTAGATGCTAAAATTGTACCAATGGTTTGTGGTTCATCTTTCAAAAATAAAGGTGTACAAACTATGCTTGACTATGTGATGGAATTATTGCCTTCACCAATGGATTCAGCGGGTATCGTTGGTACTCACCCTGATACAGGTGAAGAAGTTTTGCGTAAACCAGATGAAAAAGAGCCTTTTGCAGCTTTAGCTTTTAAAATTGCAACGGATCCTTTTGTTGGTCGTCTATGCTTTATCCGTGTTTACTCAGGTAACCTGGAAGCTGGATCATATATTTATAATGCCCGTTCTGAGAATAAGGAGCGTATTTCCCGCATCTTCCAAATGCACGCTAACAAGCAAAACCCAATTCCAAATGTTGGAGCAGGTGATATTGCAGCTGTCGTTGGATTTAAAGATATCAAAACTGGAGATACACTTTGTGAAGAGAAAAATCCAATTGTATTGGAGTCTATGAACTTCCCTGAGCCGGTTATTGGTTTAGCTATTGAGCCCAAAACTCAAGCTGATATTGATAAATTAGGTTTGGGATTGTCTAAACTTGCAGAGGAAGATCCTACATTTAGAGTTCAAACTGACGAGGAAACTGGTCAGACTGTAATCTCTGGTATGGGTGAGCTTCACCTGGACATCCTGATTGACCGTCTTAGACGTGAGTTTAAGGTCGAGGTAAACCAGGGAGCACCACAAGTTGCTTACAAAGAGGCGATCTTTGGAACAACTCAACACCGTGAAACGTATAAAAAGCAATCAGGTGGTCGTGGTAAATTCGCGGACATTCAGGTTGTGATTTCACCAATCGACCCAGACTACGAAAAGGGCGGTTTACAGTTTGTAAACGAAATTAGCGGTGGTTCAATTCCACGTGAATTTATCCCTTCGGTAGAAAAGGGATTTGCAGCAGCGATGGCTAACGGAGTATTGGCAGGTTATCCACTACCTGACATGAAAGTTCGCTTAATTGATGGTTCATTCCATGCAGTCGATTCAGATGCTCTGTCATTTGAACTTGCAGCTAGAATGGCTTACCGTGAAGCATTGCCTAAATGTAAACCGACATTGATGGAGCCAATCATGAAAATCGAGATTCTTACCCCTGAAGAAAATATGGGTGATGTTATCGGTGACATGAACCGTCGTCGTGGTCAGCTTTTAGGTATGGATACACGTGCGGGATCACAGGTAATTAAAGCAACTGTACCATTGTCTGAGATGTTTGGTTATGTAACTCAGTTACGTACGATCACTTCAGGCCGTGCAACTTCAACAATGGAATTTGACCATTATGAAGCTGCA
Source organism: Pedobacter sp. JCM 36344 (assembly GCF_046546555.1). Lineage (NCBI taxonomy): Bacteria > Pseudomonadati > Bacteroidota > Sphingobacteriia > Sphingobacteriales > Sphingobacteriaceae > Pedobacter > Pedobacter sp. JCM 36344. Next base: position 72,692 of record NZ_JBKHKK010000007.1, on the reverse strand, counting down.
CCGAAAAACGTACAGGATGAAGTAATTGCTAAATCAAAAGGTAGAGTTAAATCTATAGATTAGTACGAATTAACTTAGCGGGTAGTTATTAATAGCTCTAACCACCTGCTTCATTTAAATAAATATCATGAGCCAAAGAATCAGAATCAAATTGAAATCTTACGATTATAACTTAGTAGATAAATCTGCTGAGAAAATTGTTAAGACAGTTAAACCTACGGGTGCAGTGGTAAGCGGACCAATTCCGTTGCCTACAGAAAAGAAGATCTTCACTGTTTTACGTTCACCACATGTGAACAAAAAAGCGCGTGAGCAGTTTCAGTTATGTGCATACAAACGTTTGTTAGACATTTATAGCTCGAACTCTAAAACAGTTGATGCGTTAATGAAACTTGAACTACCTAGCGGTGTTGAAGTTGAAATCAAAGTATAACTTTAGGGTTTAGGACGAAAAAGGCCTTTCAGAATTAAATTTCTGAAAGGCCTTTTTATTTTAGGGAATTTTGAGCTTTCCGTTTTAGCCTAACCTCCGTTTTTAAGATCGTCCATTTTGTTGCGCTCATCCTGTAGTTCTCTAGCAAGCTTTTTCTCTTTGTCGTTAGCTTTTACCTTATAAGCTTGGTATTCCTGAGAAATATCTTCGTACAATCCAGATCTATATCTTGCTTCCTGCACGCTCTTAGCAGAACGCATAAAGACAACTGTTAACAATAACGCCAGGACAATGATGATAGTCCATACAAAAAGATTGTAACTTGATTTTAAGAAGTCAATCCCCAAAAAGCTAATTTGATCCATTCTCGCGTTGGTTGCAGCTAGCGAGGATTCGGTTCCTGAAATCTCAGACTTTAGTCCAGACACTCCCTTTTCAAGACTTACTATTTTCTGTTGAGCAGTGGTAGAACGTGTCTTTTCGGTTTTGATGGTGTCTCTAACACTCTTCCAAAATTGTGTTAACCTTGAGGGATTGATAAGTATATAACCATTTAATGTTTTAGATTTTGATAGCATCAGCTCATATTGTCCTTTTAGACTTGGATCGGCAACAACGGAATCCCTGGACTTAGTCTGTGCCGTTAAATTTAGATTTAACAAGATCAGGGCTGTTAGGAAAAAGGTAATTCTTTTCATTAAGACAATTTTAGTTTTTTCGTGAATATATTGAAATTGTTACTCCTATTGTAACAATGGGAATTTAATTTTATTGTCTTTAAGTTCGAGATGGTATATTTGCAGCAATGTCTGTGTTGCTATTTACAATTGTTGTTTTGCTTGGTGCGTTCCTTGCAGGACTAGTTGGGTCCATGACAGGATTGGGTGGTGGGGTTATCATTATACCATTGCTTACACTCGTGCTGGGCGTGGACATTCATTACGCAATAGGCGCATCAATCATCTCCGTCATTGCAACATCATCTGGATCTGCAGCCGCATATGTCAAGGAGGGTATTACTAATATCAGATTAGGGATGTTTTTGGAGATTGCGACGACGATCAGTGCGATTTTCGGCGCGGTAATTACCGTGTATATTAATCCCTCTTATATCGCAATTGTATTTGGGATGATCCTATTGTTCTCTGCGGCGATGATGATTAGAAAAAAGGTGGACAGGTCCGACAATGATACTTCGGGCAAGATTGCCCTTTGGCTCCGGCTCAACGGCACGTATCCCGTAGACGGGAGTATTAAGAAGTATGCGGTTCATAATGTAGTAGGTGGCTTTATGATGATGTTTGTTGCAGGCATCATTTCGGGACTTCTTGGTATCGGTTCCGGTGCACTAAAAGTAATTGCGATGGACAATATCATGAGGATTCCTTTTAGGGTTTCCACAACCACTAGCAATTTTATGATGGGTGTAACTGCGGCAGCAAGTGCTGTTGTTTATTTTCACAGAGGGCAGATAGACCCGGGAATTGCAATGCCGGTAACCATTGGCGTATTGATAGGCTCTACGCTTGGTGCTAAGATTTTGCTGAGGACAAAACCAGATAAGCTTAAAGTTGTTTTTGCGGTAGTTGTGACTTTTCTCGCCTTGCAAATGATTTATAACGGAATGGCAGGAAGATTATGAAAAGGGACGGAAAGAATTTTTTTGCAGATAGGGATGTCCAGTTGATCCTTGGAACGTTATTACGTGTTGGTGTGATCACGTCTATGGCTGTAGTTTTTTTAGGGGGAGTAATTTACCTGATGTCTAGTCATGCAGACTTGGTTGATTACCGGGCGTTCGATGCCGGAAAATCGGGGATGTCTTCTATAGTGGCGATTTACCAGGGCGTTTTGCATATGGATGGGGCTGCCATCATTCAGTTTGGGACACTCTTATTGATTTTTACACCGGTTGCACGGGTAGTTTTTTCCATATTTAGCTTTCTGATCGAGCGAGACTATTTATATGTGGTGATTGGTTTATTGGTTTTGGTGGTAATATTGATAAGTTTGAGCAACAAGCTCGTTGGCTGAAACTAGTTTTAAATGATTGGCGTCCTGCCTAAAGAAATAAAATGCATTTATTTGAAAAAATAATGCGCTAACTATTTGAAGATTAAGATTTATTTCCTATTTTTGCCCTCCCTTAACGGGAATGTGTATCCACCTTGAACGAAGCCCTACTGCTTCGATGGGTGTTAAATTAAAAAAAGAAAATGTCAGGTATTATTGGAAAAAAAGTAGGAATGACCAGCATTTTCGACGCCGATGGAAAGAATATTCCATGTACGGTGATCGAAGCTGGGCCTTGTGTAGTAACGCAGGTGAAAACCGAAGAGAAGGATGGTTACGTTTCAGTTCAGCTGGGTTTCAGTGAAGCTAAAGAAAAGAACACCACTATGCCCTTAAGAGGGCACTTTGCGAAAGCAAACACTACACCAAAACGCAAATTGGTTGAATTCGAGCCATTTGAAGACACTTTAAGCTTAGGTGACACGGTAACAGTAAGCATCTTTAACGAAGGCGACTTTGTTGATGTTGTTGGTACGTCAAAGGGTAAAGGTTTCCAGGGTGTTGTAAAACGTCATGGATTTGCTGGTGTTGGTGGACAAACTCACGGACAGCACAACAGAATGCGTGCTCCAGGTTCACTGGGAGCTGCTTCATATCCTGCACGTGTATTTAAAGGCATGCGTATGGCTGGAAGAATGGGTGGAGACAGAGTTAAAGTTCAGAACTTGCAAGTTTTGAAGGTTTATGCTGATCAAAATCTGGTTGTAGTTAGTGGTTCTATACCAGGAGCCAAAGGTTCTTACGTAATCTTAGATAAGTAAGCAGATGGAAGTTAAAGTATTAAACATTTCAGGAAAAGAGACGGGTGCAACAGTGCAGCTTCCTGAGTCGGTTTTTGGCATTACGCCTGTTGACCACGCAATCTATTTAGATGTAAAGCAGTATTTGGCTAATCAACGTCAAGGTACTCATAAGTCTAAGCAACGTAATGAGATTGCTGGTTCAACCCGTAAATTATATAAACAAAAAGGTACCGGTGGTGCTCGTGCAGGAAGTATTAAATCTCCGTTGTTCAATGGTGGTGGCCGCGTTTTTGGTCCTCAACCTCGTGATTATAGTTTCAAATTGAACAAAAAGTTAAAGGTGTTGGCTCGTAAGTCTGCATTATCTTACAAAGCACAGGATTCAAATGTTGTTGTTTTAGAGGATTTCGCTTTTGATTCCATCAAAACTACAAATTACATCAATTTAGTTAGCGCGTTGAATCTAGCTGGCGAAAAGACATTGTTGGTTTTACCTTCACAAAATAACAATATCTATTTATCAAGTAGAAACATTCAGAAAGCGAAAGTGATCACTGCAGATCAGTTGAATACATATGATGTATTGAATTGCGGAAAACTTTTGTTAACTGCTGATTCTCTTAAAACATTGGAGGAGGCATTCGCCAAGTAATATGGAAATTTTAAGAAAACCAATTTTAACAGAAAAAGCTTCTGTATTGACTGAGAAGTCAAATCGCTTCACTTTCAGAGTTGAGCATAAAGCGAACAAACTGCAAATCAAAGCTGCTATTGAAAAAATGTACGGCGTTAACATTCTAGCGATCAACACGATGATTGTGACTGGAAAGGTTAAATCCAGAAACACTAAAGGCGGCCTGGTAACTGGACGTAGCCCGAAATACAAAAAGGCTATCGTTACCTTGAAAGCAGGTGAGACAATAGATTATTACGCGAACATTTAAGAATTGAATATTTATAAACTATGGGCTTAAGAAAATTTAAACCAGTCACTCCGGGAACCCGCTTTAGAGTAGGTGCCAGTTTTACGGAGATTACAGCAACCAAGCCCGAAAAATCATTGGTTGTATCTTCTAAGAAATCGGGAGGACGTAACAATACAGGAAAGATGACTATGCGCTACATGGGTGGTGGTCATAAAAAATCTTACCGTTTAATTGACTTTAAACGCGAGAAATTTGATATTCCTGCAACGGTAGCTACTGTTGAATACGATCCAAACCGTACAGCACGTATCGCATTGTTACATTATGCGGATGGTGAGAAGCGTTATATTATTGCACCGGAAGGATTGCAAGTAGGGCAAAAAGTAGTATCGGGTGATACAGCAACTCCAGAAGTTGGAAATACTTTGAAATTGAGCAATATCCCATTGGGATCTATTGTACACAACGTGGAGATTCATCCAGGTCGTGGTGCTCAGTTAGCACGTAGCGCGGGTGCTTATGCACAATTGGCTGCTCGTGACGGTAAATACGCAACATTGAAAATGCCTTCAGGTGAGACAAGATTAATCTTGACTACCTGTTTGGCTACGATAGGTGCTGTTTCCAATTCAGATCATGCAAATGAAGTATTAGGTAAAGCTGGTCGTAATCGTTGGTTAGGTCGTCGTCCAAGAACGCGTCCGGTAGCGATGAATCCTGTCGATCACCCAATGGGTGGTGGTGAGGGACGCTCATCAGGTGGTCAGCCAAGGTCAAGGAATGGTATGTATTCGAAAGGCTTCAAGACCCGTACACTTAAAAAATACTCAAATCGTTTCATCATAGAGAAAAGGAAGAAATAATGGCTCGTTCGATAAAAAAAGGACCTTATATTGACCATAACGTAGAGAAGAAAGTAGTCTCTATGAATGATTCAGGCAAGAAGTCTGTAATTAAAACTTGGTCTCGCAGATCAATGATCTCACCAGATTTTGTGGGTCATACATTTGCAGTACATAACGGTAATAAATTTATACCGGTATACGTAACAGAAAACATGGTTGGTCACAAGCTGGGAGAGTTTGCTCCAACCAGAACATTTAGGGGTCACTCTGAAAAAAGAAAATAATTAAGAGATGGAAGCAGTAGCGAAATTAAACAATTGTCCAACCTCACCACGTAAGATGCGTTTGGTTGTAGATCTTATCAGAGGTGAGCGTGTTGAGAAAGCTTTACATATTTTAAAGTTTACCAATAAAGATGCTGCAATAAGAGTTGAGAAACTTTTATTATCAGCTATCAAAAACTGGGAAACTAAAAATGAAGGTTCTCGCCCTGAAGAAAACCAATTATACGTGAAAACGATAATGGTAGGCGGTGGTCGTCAACTAAAAAGGCTTAGACCAGCACCTCAAGGACGTGGTTACAGAATACGTAAACGTTCAAACCACGTGACCTTGGTAGTAGATAGTAAAAACGTTGAAACTCAAACTAATTAACAGAAATGGGACAAAAAGCACATCCAATAGGAAACAGGTTAGGGATCATCAAAGGTTGGGATTCGAACTGGTTCGGTGGCAACAACTATGCTGATAAATTAGTTGAGGACGATAAAATAAGGAAATACCTTGCCGCACGTATCGCTAAAGGCGGTGTTGCGAAGGTTGTGATCGAGCGTACTTTAAAGCGCATCACGGTTACAATTCACACAGCACGTCCGGGTATTGTGATAGGTAAAGCAGGAGCTGAGGTTGACAAGATCAAAGAAGAGTTGAAGAAATTGACTAAAAAGGAAATTCAAATCAACATTTTCGAGATCAAACGTCCTGAGCTTGACGCACAATTAGTTGCAGAAGGTGTCGCCAAGCAATTAGAGGCAAGGATCTCTTTCCGTAGAGCAATGAAATCTACAATTGCATCAACCATGCGTATGGGTGCTGAAGGTATCAAAATCATGACCTCTGGTAGGCTAGGTGGTGCTGAGATGGCTCGTAGCGAACAGTATAAAGAAGGAAGAATTCCTTTGCATACTTTTCGTGCAGACATTGATTATGCATTAGCTGAAGCTCTAACTACTTATGGAAAAATAGGTGTTAAAGTTTGGATCTGTAAAGGTGAGGTTTACGGCAAGCGTGATCTTTCTCCAAACATCGGTGCTACGAGCAATGCTCCTGGTAAAGGTGGCAGACCAGAAGGTGCATTTGCTGGCGGCAGAGACAGAGACAACCGTGGCGGTGGTGGCGACAGAAGAAACGATAACCGCGGTGGTGGTAATCGTGGTGGAAGAGGGCCAGGTCAAGGAGGTCCCGGTCAAGGTGCTCCAGGTAGAGATAATAGAGGCGGAAACACTCCTAACAGAGGTCCTCGTAAATAATTAGTTAACAGATCGTTTAACGATAATATTAGAATAAAATGTTACAGCCAAAAAGAACGAAGTTCAGAAAGATGCAAAAAGGCAGAATGAAAGGTTTAGCAACTCGCGGTGCTGAATTGTCATTCGGGTCTTTCGGGATCAAATCTTTAGAGTCGACCTGGATCACTAGTCGTCAGATAGAGGCAGCCCGTATTGCGGTAACTCGTTTCATGAAACGTGAAGGCCAGGTCTGGATTAGAATTTTCCCGGACAAACCGGTAACTAAGAAACCAGCTGAGGTACGTATGGGTAAGGGTAAAGGTGCTCCGGAATACTGGGTAGCTGTTGTTAGACCCGGGCGTATTATTTTTGAAGCCGAAGGAGTTCCTTTAGAAGTTGCTAAGGAAGCGATGAGATTGGCCGCTCAAAAATTACCTATCCAAACAAAATTTGTAGTACGTAGAGATTACGTAGAGGCGTAAGCAAGTTGTGGGTTGAATGTTGTAAGTAACTTGTACTATAACCGCTAGACCCGCAACATAAAAATTAATAAAATGAAGAACTCAGAAATCACAGGGCTTTCAAAAGAAGAACTAGTAGTCAGGATTGCAGAAGAAAAGGAAAACTTGGTTAAGTTAAAATTTGCACATACAATTTCGGCTATAGAGAATCCTACCCGTATTAGAAAGGTAAGAAGAGATATCGCCCGATTAAACACTGAAGTGGCTAAGCGTAAAGCGGAGCCAGCTACTGAAACTAAATAACTTTAGAGTCGAAATGGAAAGACATTTAAGAAAAACAAGAAACGGGTTGGTGGTTAGCAACAAGATGGATAAATCGATTGTTGTGGCGGTAGAACGTAAAGTAAAACACCCGATCTATGGTAAGTTTGTTAAGAAAACTACCAAATTTATGGCTCATGACGAGAAAAACGATTGCGGTATTGGTGATACAGTACTGATCATGGAGACTCGTCCGCTGAGCAAGAACAAGAACTGGAGATTAGTGGAAATTTTAGAGAGGGCTAAATAACATGGTACAACAGGAATCAAGATTAAACGTAGCCGACAATAGCGGCGCAAAGGAAGTATTGGTTATCCGTGTACTTGGTGGTACTGGAAAGCGATACGCTTCTATTGGTGACAAAATTGTTGTTACCGTTAAAAGTGCAATCCCTTCTGGAAACATTAAGAAAGGAACCGTCTCTAAAGCAGTCGTTGTGAGAACGAAAAAAGAAATCAGACGTAAGGATGGCTCTTACATTCGTTTCGATGACAATGCAGCGGTATTATTAAATGCACAGGACGAGCCGCGTGGTACACGTATTTTTGGCCCGGTCGCAAGAGAGCTGCGTGAGAAACAATTCATGAAAATTGTGTCATTAGCGCCGGAGGTATTATAAAATGAAAAAAGAAACAACTACACCAAAAGTAAAAATCCGCAAAGGAGATTTAGTAAAGGTAATAGCCGGCGATTCGAAAGGTCAGCAAGGAAAAGTACTTTCAGTATTGATTACTAAAAGTAGGATTCTTATAGAAGGCGTTAACCTTGTGTCAAAACATACAAAACCAAATGCTGCTACTCCAAACGGAGGTATCATTAAAAAAGAAGCTGCTCTTCATATTTCTAATGTAGCATTAATTGATCCTAAATCGGGTGAAATTACACGCGTTGGCAGAAAGCTTAATGCTGATGGGAAATTAGTTAGGGTTAGTAAAAAATCAGGAGAGGAGATCAAATAATGGCTTACATACCAAGATTAAAGACTAAATATAAAGAGGAAATCGTAACTGCACTTAAAGATAAGTTCAATTACAAAAGCGTAATGCAAGTTCCTAAATTAGAGAAGATAGCTATCAACCAAGGCGTTGGACGTTTCTCTGTAACTGACAAAAAGATTATGGACAGCTCTATTTTAGAGATGAGTACCATTTCTGGTCAGCAAGCTGTTGGAGCAAAATCTAAAAAAGATATCTCAAACTTCAAATTACGTAAAGGAATGCCTGTAGGTGTACGTGTAACTTTGCGTGACAATAACATGTATGAGTTTTTAGATCGTTTAATTTCCGTAGCTTTACCACGTATTCGCGATTTCAAAGGTATCAACGATAAGGGTTTTGATGGAAAAGGTAATTATACCTTAGGGGTTACTGAGCAGATCATTTTCCCTGAGATCAATATTGATAAAATCAGTAAGATTTTAGGAATGGATATTACTTTTGTAACAACAGCTAATAGTGATGTTGAAGCATTAGAACTTTTAAAACAATTTGGATTACCGTTTAAAAATCAAAAAACAGATCAATAATGGCAAAAGAAGGTGTAAAAGCTCGCGAAATTAAGCGCCAAAAATTGGTAGCTAAGTATGCTGACAAACGTGCAGAACTTAAGGCTGCTGGTGATTATGAAGGATTAGATAAGTTACCAAAAAACTCGTCTGCAGTACGTTTACACAACCGTTGTAAAATTACCGGACGTCCTCGTGGTTACATGCGTACTTTCGGTATATCAAGGGTATTGTTCCGTGATATGGCTCTGGCAGGGAAAATTCCTGGAGTGAGAAAGGCAAGCTGGTAGTACGGCTTCCTTTTGCTTAAATTAATTTAAGCATAGAATTAAATTTTCACCGATGGCAGGTCGTCCCGAATAATTAGGAAGGAAACCACTATCACAATTATATAATAATGAATACAGATCCAATAGCAGATTATCTTACAAGAGTAAGAAATGCCATAAAGGCAAATCACAGAATTGTAGAGATTCCTGCATCAAACCTTAAAAAGGAAATTACTAAAGTACTTTTCGATAAAGGTTACATTTCTAACTACAAATTTGAGGATACGACAACTCAAGGAATCATCAAAATAGCTTTGAAATATAACGCTATAACAAAAATTCCTGCGATTCGTACGTTAACACGTATTAGCAAACCAGGTTTAAGGCAATATGCCGGCGTTGATAATATGCCAAGAGTATTAAATGGTTTAGGTATTGCAATTTTATCTACATCTAAAGGTGTGATGACTGATAAGGAAGCTGCCAGACTAAACATTGGTGGCGAAGTTTTGTGTCACGTTTATTAATTAAAGGAGGATAACAAAATGTCAAGAATAGGAAAAGCCCCAATTAATGTTCCTGCCGGTGTAACCATTACAGTATCTAATGATAATGTAGTTACAGTTAAAGGACCAAAAGGAGAACTTACTCAAGCAGTAGATTCAGATATAACAATCAGTCAGGAAGACGGTATAATTACAGTTCAACGTCCAACAGAGCAGAAAAGACACAAGGCGTTACATGGTCTGTACCGCTCTTTGTTAAATAATATGGTTATAGGTGTAACAGAAGGTTATAAAATACAACAAGAATTAGTAGGTGTGGGTTACCGTGCTACGAACACAGGTAATACACTTGATCTTGTTTTGGGATATTCTCACCATTATGTATTCCAATTACCAACAGAGATAAAAGTAACTACAACTTCTGAAAAAGGTCAGACTCCTAAAATTATTTTGGAGAGTATTGATAAGCAGTTGATTGGCCAGGTAGCGGCGAAGATTCGTTCATTACGAGCACCAGAGCCATATAAAGGTAAGGGTATTAAGTTTGTAGGTGAAGTGTTAAGAAGAAAAGCGGGTAAATCAGCTTCTAAAAAATAAGTATCATGGCAGGGAAAAAATTATCTCGTAGAGATCGTATAAAAAAAGGAATCAGAAAAAGATTGACAGGTTCCGAAAGCCGTCCACGTTTATCGGTGTATAGAAGTAATAAAGGTATTTATGCTCAAATCATTAATGACGTAACCGGTAGTACAATTGCATCGGCATCTTCTTTATCTAAAGACTTTACAGGCACTGGAAACAAATCTGAGCAATCAGTAGCTGTAGGTAAATTGGTTGCTGAGAAAGCAATTGCAGCTGGTGTTAAAGAAGTTGTTTTCGATAGAAATGGCTACTTATACCACGGACGTGTTAAATCGTTAGCAGAAGGTGCTCGCGAAGCTGGTTTAGTATTTTAATCGGAAAATAGGATAAGAATGTCAACTATCAATATAAAAAGAGTTAAGACTAGCGAGATCGAATTGAAAGATCGTTTAGTTAGCATACAACGTGTAGCCAAAGTAACCAAAGGTGGTCGTACATTCAGCTTCTCAGCAATCGTTGTTGTTGGAGATGAAAACGGAATTGTAGGTTACGGTTTAGGTAAAGCGAAAGAGGTTACTGAAGCAATTGCAAAAGGCATTGATGATGCTAAAAAGAATTTGGTTAAAGTGCCATTGTTAAATGGTACTGTTCCTCATGAGCAAATTGGTAAATTTTCAGGTGGTTTCGTATTAATCAAGCCTGCAGCTGTAGGTACCGGTGTAATCGCTGGGGGTGCAATGCGTGCCGTGTTAGAGAGTGCTGGAGTACACAATGTTCTTGCAAAATCAAAAGGTTCATCAAATCCTCACAACGTGGTAAAAGCAACTGTAGATGCGCTAACAAAAATGCGCGATGCCTACACAGTAGCTCAGCATCGTGGTGTAGATTTAAACAAAGTTTTTAACGGATAATATCATGGCTAAGATCAAAATAACGCAGATAAAGAGTATCATTGATAGAAGCGAGCGTCAAAAAAGAACTATGCAAGCTTTAGGTTTAAATAAAATGAACCAAAGCGTAGAAGTTGAAGCGAACGCTGCCATTATTGGTATGGTTAGAAAGGTGAATCACTTGATAGCTATCGAAAGTTTATAATTATTAGGGGTTGCAAATTTCAGTTATATAACTAGATTTGCAACCCTCATATATGTTTAACCGTTGACCCTGATTAGTGAAAGCGAAGGGCAACAAAATAAGTTTCAAAAATGAACTTAAGTAATCTAAAACCTGCAAAAGGTTCTACTAAAAATAGTAAGAGAATTGGTCGTGGTACCGGTTCAGGTCGTGGTGGTACTTCAACACGTGGTCATAAGGGTGCTGGATCTCGTTCAGGCCATAAAACCAAAATTGGTTTTGAAGGTGGTCAAATGCCTTTACAACGTCGCGTACCCAAGGTAGGTTTCAAGCCTATCAACCGCGTGGAGTATGTTGGTGTTAACCTTGATGTTTTGCAAGAATTGGCGGAACGTTTCGAATTGACCAGCATTGATTTCAGTGTTTTGCAAGAACATGGTTTAGCATCTAAAAATGACTTGGTGAAGATCTTAGGTCGTGGTGAGGTTAAATCTAAATTAGAAGTTAAGGCACATGCTTTTTCTGCTACTGCATCAAAGGCTATTGAGGCTGTTGGAGGCTCAATCGAAAAATTGTAATTAATGAAGAAGCTGTTTACTACTTTAAGTAACATTTGGAAAATCCAGGAATTGAAGGAGCGGATATTATTTACGCTCATCATTCTTTTGATTTATAGATTTGTATCACACGTGGTCTTGCCAGGTGTTGATGCATCACTTTTAGGTGACAATTCAAAGTCAGGTCTTTTAGGCTTACTGGATATGTTCGCTGGGGGATCCTTCTCTCGTGTTTCAATCCTTGCTTTGGGTGTTATGCCTTATATCTCAGCATCAATTGTAGTTCAGCTCTTAGGAATTGCTGTTCCTTCGTTCCAGAAAATGCAGAAGGAAGGCGAAAGCGGCAGGAAGAAGCTGAATCAAATTACCCGTTACCTGACGGTAGCAATTACTGCAGTGCAGGCCGCTGGTTATGCCAAGACTCAGGTTCCACAGGAAGCCATCATTATTGATCATACCTTATTCCTTGTTTTATCAACATTCGTTTTGTCTGCTGGAACTCTGTTTGTGATGTGGTTAGGCGAGAAGATTACAGATAAAGGTATTGGAAATGGGATTTCATTGATCATTATGGTTGGTATCATTGCTCGTCTGCCGATTGCTTTGCAGCAAGAGATCAGCTCGCGATTTGTTGGTGACGGTGGGCTCATTGCCTTGGTTGTCGAAATCGTAGCTTTATTTGCTGTTGTGATGTTCACGATTATGATCGTACAAGGTGTCCGTAAGGTTCCTGTCCAATACGCTAAAAGAATTGTAGGCAATAGACAATTTGGTGGTGTTAGACAATACATTCCGCTTAAAGTGAATGCTGCAGGTGTAATGCCAATCATTTTTGCTCAGGCGTTAATGTTTATACCTGCTGCCCTGACTGGTTTTTTTCCGTCGCTGCAAAACACATGGTTAACTCAATTTAGTGATTACACTTCATTGGCTTACAGTTTAACGTTTGCATTCCTTATCATTGCATTTACATTTTTCTATACAGCGATAACAGTTAATCCGACACAGATGTCTGATGACATGAAAAAGAATGGGGGTTTTATTCCAGGTATTAAACCAGGACTGGCAACTTCCAGTTTTATAGATGATGTCATTTCTAAGATTACGCTTCCAGGAGCAGTATTTCTAGCTATAATAGCAATTTTGCCGTCATTTGCTGTTATGTTCGGTATTAAATCAGAATTTGCACATTTTTATGGAGGAACATCATTGTTGATTCTTGTTGGCGTTGTATTAGATACACTTCAACAAATCGAGAGTTATTTGTTGATGCGTCATTATGATGGATTGATGAAAACAGGCAGAGTTACGGGAAGAACAGGGATACCTGCAGCTGCAGGTAGCAATGCAGTGATTTAGTCAAATAAATGTCCAAAATCTATTATAAGTCTTTAGAGGAGATTGAGCTGATCAGAGAAAGTTCCCTGTTGGTCTCTAAGACGCTGGCTCAAGTAGCTAAGATTATCAGACCTGGTATAACTACAAAAAGTCTCGATGATCTTGCTTATACGTTTATCAGTGATCATGGCGCAATCCCAGCATTTTTGAATTATAATGGGTTTCCTAATTCACTGTGTATATCTCCAAATGATCAGGTTGTTCATGGATTCCCTAATGAATATATTATTAAGGAGGGTGATTTGATCTCTGTAGATTGTGGTGTTATTAAGAATAATTATTTTGGTGATTCTGCATATACTTTTGCTATAGGGGAAATCAGTCTGGAAAAGCAAAAGCTAGTTGAGGTAACAAAGCGATGTTTGGTGTTGGCGATTGAAAAAGCCGTTGTTGGCTTCAGAATTGGAGATATAGGTTTTGCGGTGCAAGACTACGCTGAAAAAAATGGGTTTGGAGTGGTTAAGGAGCTCGTAGGCCATGGGGTAGGAATTAAGCTTCACGAGAGTCCAGAGGTTCCAAATTACGGTAAACGAGGTATTGGGATCAAATTAGAGGAAGGAATGGTAATTGCCATTGAACCAATGATTAATGCTGGGGTTGCCGGGATTAGGTTTTGGTCTGATGGATGGACAGTAACTAGCAAGGATAATAAGCCGTCCGCTCATTTTGAGCATACTGTAGCAGTAAAAAAGGGACAGGCGGATGTTTTATCAACCTTTTCATTAATAGAAGAAGTTTTAAATAAAAAAGACTAGAATATTAATTTTTTTATTTAATTTTGCAACCCTGTTTGACAACAGCTAAATAAGTAAATATCAATATTATATGGCTAAACAAGCCTCAATTGAACAAGACGGTGTAATAAAAGAAGCCTTATCAAATGCGATGTTCCGGGTAGAGCTGGAGAATGGACATGAGATAATTGCACATATTTCAGGAAAGATGAGGATGCACTATATCAAGATTCTTCCTGGAGATAAAGTTAAATTAGAGATGTCGCCTTACGATTTATCAAAAGGCAGGATTACTTATAGATACAAATAAAATGAAAGTTAGGTCGTCAATTAAAAAACGTAGCGCGGATTGTAAGATTATTCGTCGTAAGGGTAAACTTTACGTTATCAACAAGAAAAACCCTAAGTACAAGCAACGTCAAGGTTAAGAAATTATTGAAGGATGATTGGATTGAATGTATAGGTTACTCAATCTGTCGTTTGTTCAAGTAATCAAACATTTAGTACAAATATGGCAAGGATATCAGGTATTGATTTACCAAGAAACAAAAGAGGCGAAATTGGATTAACCTACATCTTCGGAATAGGTAGATCAACTGCACAGCGTATATTGACTGAGGCAGGTATCGATTTAAGCAAGAAAGTACAAGACTGGTCAGATGATGAATTGTCTGCAATCCGTACTATTATTAACGATGGCGTAAAAGTAGAAGGTGCTTTACGTTCAGAGGTTCAGTTGAACATCAAACGTTTGATGGACATCGGTTGTTATCGTGGTTTACGTCACAGAAAAGGTTTGCCTGTTCGTGGTCAACGTACTAAGAATAATTCTCGTACACGTAAAGGAAAGAGAAAAACAGTTGCAAACAAGAAAAAAGCTACTAAATAAAATTAGTACCCAATAATAATTATGGCTAAGAGTAAAAAAGTTACCAAAAAACGTATTGTTGTTATTGAGCCTGTTGGCCAGGCACACATCAATGCTACTTTTAACAATATCATTGTTACTTTAACAAATAACAACGGTCAAACTATTTCATGGTCTTCTGCAGGTAAAATGGGTTTTAAGGGTTCTAAAAAGAACACGCCATATGCAGCTGGACAAGCAGCATCTGACTGTGGTAAAGTAGCATTTGATTTAGGTCTGCGTAAAGTAGAGGTTTTTGTTAAAGGTCCAGGTTCAGGTCGTGAGTCTGCAATTAGAACATTGCAAGTTTCGGGTATTGAAGTAACCTCGATCAAAGATATTACCCCGCTTCCACACAATGGATGTCGTCCTCCTAAGAAGAGAAGAGTTTAATTTATAATTTTTAAAGCTAAGAGTCTGTAGCTATAGGTTGCATGATACTTTAAAACAAAAAGCAATGGCAAGATACACAGGACCAAAATCCAAAATCGCGCGTAAATTCAGAGAGCCTATTTTCGGCCCTGACAAAGTATTAGACAGAAAAAACTATCCTCCTGGGCAACATGGTGCTTCAAAAAGAAGGGGAAAGCAATCTGAATATTCAGTACAGTTAATGGAGAAACAGAAAGTTAAGTATACTTATGGTGTATTAGAGCGTCAGTTCCGTAACCTCTTTACCAAAGCGTCTTCACGTGAAGGTATTACTGGAGATAACCTACTACAATTATTAGAAGCCCGTTTGGATAATACGGTATATAGATTGGGTATTGCTACGACCCGTTCAGCTGCTCGTCAGTTAGTTAGCCATAAACACGTAACAGTTAATGGTGAAGTAGTTAATATTCCATCATACCAATTAAAGGCAGGTGATGTTGTTGCAGTTCGTGAGAAATCAAGAACTCTTGAAGCAATTACTTACTCGGTAGCAGGAAGAGTAATCAATAAATTCAATTGGTTAGACTGGAATGCAAGTGAGTTAACTGGAACGTTCCTTACTTATCCAAATCGCGATGAGATACCGGAGAATATCAAAGAGAACTTGATCATAGAGTTGTACTCTAAATAAAATACAGAGTTAATTGCCTTAAGGGCAATTGATTTTTTTGCGTTACATAATTTAATAACGATCTAAAAACATTATAAATGGCAATTTTAGCATTTCAGAAACCCGATAAGGTGATCATGCAGAAATCAACGGATTTCGATGGTATATTTGAATTTCGTCCGTTAGAGCCCGGTTTCGGTGTAACAATTGGTAATGCACTAAGAAGGATATTGCTTTCTTCATTAGAAGGTTATGCAATTACAAGTATTCGCTTTTCTGGTGTATCTCATGAGTTTTCTACCATGAAAGGTGTTGTTGAAGATTTAACTGAAATCATTCTTAATTTGAAACAAGTTCGTTTTAAGAAAGTAGGTGATACTGGTGATACAGAAAAAGTTTTTATCGTGGTAAACGGACAAGATCAGTTTACTGCGGGTGACATCACCAAGTTCTCTACTAATTTTGAAGTTCTTAATCCAGATTTTGTTATCTGCAATATGGAGAAATCAGTGACCTTGGAGGTAGAATTGTCTATCAATAAGGGGCGTGGATATGTTCCGGCCGAAGAGAATAAAGTTAATGATGCAGTAGTTGGAGTAATCGCGATCGACTCTATTTTCACTCCAATGAAAAACGTAAAATACACTATTGAAAACTATCGTGTTGAACAAAAAACAGATTACGAAAAGTTGATTCTTGATATCTCAACGGATGGATCTATCCACCCTGAAGAGGCGTTAAAAGAAGCTGCCAAAATCTTGATTCAACATTTTATGTTGTTCTCTGATGAGAATCTAGTATTGGAATCTCAAGCTAAAGAAGAAACTAAAGAAGTTGATGAAGAAATACTGCACATGCGTAAGATCTTAAAAACAGAATTGGTTGATTTAGATCTGTCTGTACGTGCATTAAACTGTCTTAAAGCGGCTGATATTCGTACTCTTGCTGATTTAGTTTCTTATGATGTTGCTGATATGTTAAAATTCAGAAACTTCGGTAAGAAATCTTTAACTGAAATTCAAGAGCTTGTAAAATCAAAAAGCTTAACATTTGGAATGAACTTATCTAAGTTCAAACTAGATGAAGAATAACAAATAACAAATTTTAAATAGTGCATAATTCCCTCAGATTAATTTCTATGAGACGGTATGCATTGAATAAACTAAAAAATGAGACACGGTAAAAAAAACAATCACTTAGGAAGAACAGATTCACATCGTAAGGCGATGTTGGCTAACATGGCTTCATCTTTAATTAAACACAAGAGAATCTCCACTACGTTAGCAAAAGCTAAAGCTTTACGTATGTATGTTGAGCCTTTAATTACAAAATCTAAAAATGATACTACGCACTCTCGTCGTATTGTATTTGGATACTTACAAGATAAAGAAACTGTTACTGAACTTTTCCGTGATATTGCTACTAAGGTTGCAAATCGTCCGGGTGGTTACACCAGGATTATTAAATTGAACAATCGTCTAGGTGATAATGCAGAGATGGCTTTGATCGAACTTGTTGATTATAATGAGGTTTACGGTAAAGAAGCTGAAGGTGCAGAGAAGAAAATAACTCGTCGCGGAAGAAGCAAAACAAAAAAGGCTGATGCTCCCAAGGAAGCTGTTGTAGTAGCTGAAGATAAGGTTGAAGAGACTACGGTAGCAGAAGAAACTCCTGCAACTGAAGAATCTAAAGAAGATAAAGGCGAATAGTCCCTTTATTAATTTTATTAAAAGCCCGGTTCGAACAGAGCCGGGCTTTTTTATTTACTAATGAACAATTTTTATGTCAAGCCAGGCCACTCTAGATCAGCTTAAGGAAGTGTTATTTGCTGTCATCTCTGATAACAAACTTATTAAGGTTACCTTAGGGAACTATCAGGGAAATGATAAACTATTGAAGAACATTTATGTGCGGAAAGTGAAGATCAAAAGGGCTGACAAGCTTTCTTTTACTTACCGATATAGTACGCGGGATGTTTTCAAAAATCTTGATATATCTGAGGGGATTCAATTGATTGCAAATCTCGCCAGTTACGACTTCAAGGTATGTAATGTGTTTTGTACAGATAGAGAGGTTTATGTTGAACATAATAACAAGGGCATTGTGGTACTGCGACAAAAGAATAAGCAGGTAGTTATCGAGCCATCACTATCGCATGATAAGGCGAAGGCAAGGGTGATAAAGCCAGCTGTTGAAAGGAAATATCTTAATGCATTACAGATTACAGATGCTGTAGGCAAAGTTTATAAGAATTCACAAGATAAATACCGCCAAATAAATCATTACATCGATATTTTAGCGCCTCTGATAAATGAATTACCAGCTGAAAAGACAAAGAATGTAGTCGATATGGGCTCAGGAAAGGGGTACCTCACCTTTGCATTGTATGATTATCTACGGAATATCCTGGGCTTTGATGCGAAAGTTACTGGCGTAGAGTACAGGGAAGACCTCGTCCTATTTTGTAACGAAGTGGCTGTCGATTCTAATTTCGATAACCTTACGTTTTCTCAAGGCACAATTCAGGATTTTAATGACGATGATTTCAATATACTAATTGCACTTCATGCTTGCGATACCGCTACAGATGATGCTATTTTTAAAGGCATAAAAGCGGATGCTGATCTCATCGTAGTTGCTCCTTGTTGCCACAAGCAAATTCGAAGAGAAATTGAAAAGTCGAAGGGTGCTGAGCAACTTATTTTTCTAACGAAAAATGGTGTTTTTTTGGAACGCCAGGCAGAAATGGTTACGGATGGCTTAAGGGCTCTAATTCTACAGTATGCTGGTTACAAGACAAAGCTCATGGAATTTGTGTCTGATGTTCATACGCCAAAAAATGTCATGATCGTTGCTACAAGGGTTTACCCGAAGCCGCATCAAGACAAAATGTTAAAGGAAATTCAGGAAGCTATGAATTTCTTTGGTATTGAGCATCATCATTTGGCTGACTTAATGGGCATTTAGGTATGTCTTAATTTCTGTCAAGCTGTCACCATTTTTTTTCTATTTCGGACATCCGTGTTAATGACAACTTAAAATTAACAGTATTTTCTGCCAAAACTCTATTGGCACATTGCTTGTTAAGTGAATGTAAATACAAGATTTTATAACAAATAGAGATAAATAACATGTCAAAAATTATTGGTATAGACTTAGGAACTACAAACTCTTGCGTAGCCGTAATGGAAGGTAACGAACCTGTAGTTATAGCCAACAGTGAGGGTAAACGTACAACACCATCAATTGTTGCTTTTACAGAGAACGGAGAGCGCAAGGTGGGAGAGCCTGCTAAACGTCAGGCAATCACTAATCCAACAAAAACAATTTCATCGATCAAACGCTTCATGGGAAGCAGCTTTGCTGAAGTATCAAAGGAAGCAGGTCGTGTTCCTTACAAGGTTGTAAAGGGCGATAACAATACACCACGTGTTGAGATTGATGATCGTAAATATACTCCTCAGGAGCTTTCTGCTATGATCTTGCAAAAGATGAAAAAAACTGCAGAAGACTTTTTGGGCCACGAAGTAACAGAAGCTGTTATTACAGTTCCTGCATATTTTAACGATGCGCAACGTCAGGCTACTAAAGAAGCTGGTGAAATTGCTGGTTTAACTGTTAAGCGTATCATCAACGAACCTACTGCTGCAGCCCTTGCTTATGGCTTGGATAAAGCACACAAAGACATGAAAATTGTTGTTTTTGACTGTGGTGGTGGTACACATGACGTGTCTGTATTGGAGCTTGGTGATGGTGTATTCGAAGTAAAATCTACAGACGGTGATACTCACTTAGGAGGTGATGACTTTGACCATATTATTATTGAATGGTTGGCTTCTGAGTTTAAAGAAGAGAATGGTATGGACCTCAATAAGGATCCTATGGCGTTACAACGTTTGAAGGAAGCCGCTGAGAAAGCAAAAATTGAACTTTCAAGCACAACATCAACTGAGATCAACCTTCCATACATTACTGCTGATGCTACTGGCCCAAAACACTTAGTAAGAACCTTGAGCCGTGCTAAATTTGAGCAATTGGCTGCTGATCTAATTAAACGTACCATTGATCCATGTAAATCAGCATTGAAAAATGCTGGTTTAAAAACTAGCGACATTGATGAGATTATTCTTGTAGGTGGATCTACTCGTATTCCTGCCATTCAGGATGCAGTAAAAGCATTCTTCGGTAAAGAGCCATCTAAAGGTGTAAATCCTGATGAAGTTGTAGCTATCGGCGCCGCAATACAAGGCGGTGTATTGACTGGAGAGGTTAAAGACGTACTTTTATTGGATGTTACTCCACTTTCATTAGGTATTGAAACAATGGGTGGTGTTATGACTAAATTAATTGAGTCGAACACGACTATTCCTTCTAAAAAGGCGGAAACTTTCTCGA
This sequence comes from Pedobacter sp. JCM 36344, assembly GCF_046546555.1. Lineage (NCBI taxonomy): Bacteria > Pseudomonadati > Bacteroidota > Sphingobacteriia > Sphingobacteriales > Sphingobacteriaceae > Pedobacter > Pedobacter sp. JCM 36344. The sequence goes on along the minus strand of NZ_JBKHKK010000007.1, from coordinate 52,410 downwards.
CTGCTGCTGACAACCAGCCTTCAGTAGAAATTCATATTCTACAAGGTGAGCGTCCTATGGCTGCTCAGAATCGCACAATTGGTCGTTTTATTCTAGATGGCATTCCACCATCTCCACGAGGCGTTCCTCAAGTAGAAGTCGCCTTCGACATCGATGCTAATGGTATTTTGCACGTAAGTGCAAAAGACAAAGCTACTGGTAAAGAGCAGAAGATCCGTATTGAGGCTTCATCTGGTTTAACTGATGAAGAGATCAAAAGGATGAAAGAAGAAGCAGAGCAAAATGCTGATGCTGATAAAGCAGCAAAGGAAGAAGCTGAGAAAATCAATAGTGCTGACGCTTTAATTTTCTCAACTGAGAAACAATTGAAAGAGTTTGGCGATAAAATCTCTGCTGATAAAAAGGCTCCAATTGAAGAAGGATTGAAAAAGCTCAAAGATGCTCATGCTAGTAGAAATTTCGCTGGTATTGATACTGCACAAGAAGAGTTGCAAACTGCATGGAATGCTGCTTCTGAAGATATGTACAAAGCTGGTCAGGAAGACGGTGGCCATCCTGAAGGTTCTGCTCCTCAAAGTGAAGGTGGACAATCTAATGGCGGCGACAATGTTACTGATGTTGATTTCGAAGAAGTTAAAGATGACAGCAAATAGTCTTTAATTATTTAAACAGGAAATCCCGGAACTTAACTTATGTTCCGGGATTTCTTGTTTATAGAAAATGGGTTAATTCCAGAGCTTTTCCGGATAAGAACCATCCTTAACTAATTGGTCTATGCTTGCCTGTACAAAAGGTTTATCTTCCTTGTAGGTCACACCGAACCATTGGCTATCGGTTGGAATTACTTTAAATGTCGCTGTATCATTGTGTACAAGCGTTTCTCCGATTAGTGGTATAAAAAATTCTGCTTTAGGTTTGTCTTTGTTTGCCAAAGCAAATTCTCTGAACATCTCTTCAGTAAGATTGAATACTGCAGGTGTAAAGCCCCAAAAGTTCATTGATACAGGAGTTTCAAAATCAAGTGGATATTCCACCCCGTTCTCTTCGTAAATAATAGTTTCGTCTTTTTTATAAACTTGGGTCCGCTCAGTAATTTCCTCTAAGAAATCTCCGTCATTCGTTTTGCAAACACCGCGGGAAACAGAACCAAAGTCTGAAAGAGTTTTCCCAATCTTATAACCAACAATTGAATAATTACTGTCTGTCGCTTCTTCTGTTAAGAATTCAACCATTTTTCTAAATGAATCATAGCCGTAAAAATCATCTGCATTAATTACGCAAAATGGTTCTTTAACTACCTTTCTACCGGATAAGATTGCATGTGCCGTGCCCCATGGTTTTTCACGATAAATTTCTTCATCTATTCCAAATTGCTTTAAATCAAAGTTTTGAAATACGTAATCAGTTTCAATTCTTCCATTAAGTTTCGGCTCAAAGATAGACTTGAAATTATCTATAAACTCTTCTTTTATGATAAATACTACTTTACCGAAGCCGGCTTTGATTGCATCATAAATAGAATAATCAATAATGGTTTCACCATTTGGACCGAATCCATCAATTTGCTTCATGCTGCCATAGCGACTTGCCATACCTGCGGCTAATATTAAGAGGGTTGGTTTCATTAATTATTTCGTGTATTTAAAATCGTGGTCTTTTTTAATGTTTAATAACGAATGGTAGATAAGGCTTATTACGTTGTCAACATCTTCTTTATGGATCATTTCAACTGTAGTGTGCATATACCTTAGCGGTAAGGAAATCAGGGCTGAAGGAACACCACCGTTTGAGTAAGCAAAAGCATCCGTATCCGTTCCTGTTGAACGAGAAGATGCCTGACGTTGGAATGGTATCCCATTTTTCTCAGCTGTTTCAATTAACAGTTTATTCAGGTTAGTTTGAACCGCAGGGGCATAAGAAACAACTGGTCCCTTGCCTGCCGATAAATCTCCTTGGGTAATCTTATTGATCATAGGAGTTGTTGTGTCATGAGTAACATCTGTTATTATCGCAATGTTGGGTTTGATTCTGTGAGCAATCATTTCTGCACCACGCAAACCAATCTCTTCCTGAACGCTGTTCACAATATACAGTCCGAACGGTAATTTCTTTTTGTTCTCTTTAAGCAACCTCGCAACTTCTGCGATCATAAATCCACCGGCACGGTTGTCTAATGCTCGGCCAACGTAGTATCGGTCATTTAATACCATAAATTCATCCTCGTAGGTGATTACGCAACCTACATGAATACCCAGGTTTTCAATTTCTTCTTTCGATGTACAGCCACAATCCAGAAAGATGTTTTTCAAGACTGGGGCTTCTTCTTTTTCGCCATTTCTCGTGTGGATTGCTGGCCAACCGAAAACCGCTTTTACCATGCCCTTATCCGTATGAATGTTTACCCTTTTAGATGGTGCGATTTGGTGATCCGATCCTCCGTTTCTGATCACGTAAATCAGGCCATCAGTGGTTATGTAATTTACAAACCAGGAGATTTCATCTGCGTGTGCTTCGATGACAACTTTAAAGTCGGCTTTAGGGTTAATAACTCCAACTGCCGTTCCATAAGTATCAATAAAACTTTCGTCAATGTATGGCTTTAAATAATCTAGCCACATTTTTTGTCCTGGATATTCAAATCCTGTCGGAGATGGATTATTAATATATTCTTCAAAAAATTGCAATGATTTCTTAGTTACCACCGCAACATGTTTTGGTTTATCTTCTTTTTTCTTTGACATTTTAATTCTTTATTCTTACAAATATATAAACAAGAGTTTAGCTATCAACTTCGGTTTCCAGTTGTAACTCCATGATGACAAAATCTATACCGTGCTCAGAAAAGGGCTCGCCGAAAGGACTAAAGCCAAATCTTTCATAAAATTTAATCGCGGATAAACGAGCATTGCACCATAACTTATTTCCTCCGTCTTGCCTAATGTAAGCAATGATGTATGAAAGTAACATCGAACCATAACCCTTACTTTGAAACGGATCTAACGTGGCGAACTTACGGAATTGATAAATACTTCCCTCATTAAAAATAGACACTACGGATGTTAATTGATCATTGGCATATAGACCAAAGTGAATTCCATCAGGGTCTGAAGGCAATTTTATAGCTTCAAAAGGAAGATTCGGATACATCACTTCGTGACGGATTCGCCATGTAAGCTCATACCTGACCTGTTCAATTTGCACCTGATTAGCTGACATGACGCATTTTTTTACTGTAGAAATTGTAGAACAAAAAATTGATAGTAATTATCATAGCCGTTCCAACCCAAAACATGGGCCATTGTCCCTGGTGCCATAATACTAGTCCGAGCGCCAATTCGCAAGCTGCGCACAAGAATGAAACAGACATAAAAACTGAATTCAAATGGTTCCTAGTCTCTGGTAAAATAGCGTAAATTCTAGTTTGATTATTTACATGGATCACCTGCTGTTCGATATTTATAAGGCTTAAATGGCGTAGTGTCAAGCCGAATTTGATATATTGTTGTGGATTAGTTCTTCCACTAAGCTCTCTCACACGCGGTGCAATTAATGCTCCAGCAATTCTAAACAACCCGATCTGCAAGGTCTGGAAATTAAAAGGAAGACTGGCAAGATACCAGGCCCTTTCTGCAAACACGATGGACATCAAAAGCATCAATAAAAAAGTAATTTCCACCTCCATAAAATAAACAGAGCAAAAGCCATATAGAAACCTGGCACTTACATTTCGTACCCTTGAATCTAAAATTCCGAGCAACAAGCAACTAATGATCATGGCAATTGTGGCGGTCTTTCCGGTATGACCTTCCGATAATCCGAAGTCTGTCGTCACGAGAGGTACTGGCGGTTTTCTAAGCATTACAACGGGATATTGCCATGTTTTTTACGGGGACTATTGACCACCTTATTTTCCAACATTTTAAATGCTTTAATCAACTTTGTTCTGGTTTGTGAGGGTTGAATCACCTCGTCTACGAATCCTCTTTCTGCAGCTCTATATGGATTAGCAAAGATATCGGAGTACATTTTTTCTTTCTCCAGCCATTTTTCTTCCGGATGCTCAGCAGAAGAAATCTCCTTCTTGAAAATGATCTCAGCTGCTCCTTTTGCCCCCATGACTGCGATTTCTGCTGTTGGCCATGCATAATTCATGTCAGCGCCAATATGTTTTGAATTCATTACATCATAAGCGCCTCCATACGCTTTTCTGGTGATCACTGTAATTCTTGGGATTGTAGCTTCACTAAAGGCATATAGTAATTTCGCGCCGTTAGTAATGATTCCGTTCCACTCCTGATCTGTTCCAGGTAAGAATCCCGGAACGTCTTCAAGCACAAGAAGCGGTATATTGAAGCAGTCGCAAAATCGTACAAAACGTGCGGCCTTAACTGAGGCATGATTGTCTAAGACCCCGGCAAGGTAGGCTGGTTGGTTCGCAACGATACCGATGCTTCTGCCTGCTAATCTTGAAAAGCCTACGACAATATTTTCTGCATAGTCTTTGTGCACTTCTAAAAAGCTATCTGAATCAACCAGTTCCTCCACAATTGAGCGCACATCATAAGGCTGATTTGCGTTTTCGGGCATTATTGAAGATAACGACGGCCTAGATTCTTCACCTGCCGTGTATGGAAGCTGAACAGGGATTTCTTCACAGTTCTGAGGCATATAACTCAGAAGCATCTTCAGATGGTTGATTGCTTCTAGTTCATTTGCGCAGGCGAAATGAGTTACGCCGGATTTTGTAGCATGGGTCGATGCTCCTCCCAATTCCTCAGAAGTTACCACTTCATGTGTGACGGTCTTGACTACGCTGGGACCCGTTACGAACATGTATGATGTGCTCTTCACCATCAGAATAAAGTCTGTGATGGCAGGCGAGTATACGGCTCCTCCAGCACACGGGCCCATTATTGCTGAGAGTTGAGGAATTACTCCTGATGCCTGCACATTGCGATAAAAGATATCTGCATAGCCTCCCAATGATACCACACCTTCTTGGATTCGGGCTCCACCACTGTCGTTCAATCCAATTAAAGGCGCACCATTTTTCAAGGCCATTTCCATGATCTTACAAATCTTCTCAGCATGTGTTTCAGATAGAGAACCTCCAAAAACGGTAAAATCCTGAGAAAACACATATACGAGGCGACCTGTAATTGTTCCATATCCGGTAACCACTCCGTCTCCAGAATATTTTTCACGCTCCATCCCAAAATCTGTACTTCTGTGGGTGACCAACATTCCTATCTCTTCGAAAGAATTTTCGTCTAATAGGAAGTGTAATCGCTCACGAGCGGTAAGTTTACCTTTTTTATGCTGCGCTTCTATTCTTGCCTCACCACCACCAGCATGTGCTTGTTGAACCTTTGTTTCAAGTATATCTATTTTGTTTCTCATGGAGTGCATTTTAATGTTACCAACGATACTGTAAGCGGGCGGTGAATACATCATCTTTCACATCGGCAGTATACTGAGGCATCAAAGTATTGTCGTTTACAATGTTCTCATTGTAAAGCGTAAGTTTTAATCTTGGATTAAGTAAATACGTAAGTCCATACCCAATCGTACTAAACTTTATATCACCTGCCGACGTATCACTATCCAGCCCTATTTCTGCGTCGCTGATCTGTCTGTTAGGGTCGTACATATCGAACGCCATAATAGCAGTAAACTTAGAGTTTGCAATCTTTTGGGTAAGCCAGAAATAGTATCCCGAAAAATCTCGGAGATACAGATCGGTAGCTGGTTGGGCGACAAAACTTGTGCTAGCCGCAAAGCCAGTTATCGCAGAGGAAGAGGCGACTCCAGGTTGTCTGCCGGCTATATACTCTGCTTTAAGAGAGGTCGCACCAAAATTGTTGTCGTACTGTAGCTGTATATTCAACCCGTAATAGTTTCTCTTCGCATACCAATTCACATTATGCGCACCTGTATTTTTTATATATCTGCCATTTTCATAACTAAAAAAACTTTCTGTGTCGCTTCTAACCGATCCCGCATATGCTGAACCCCCAAAACTAACATGCAATTTCTTATTTACCAGACTGTCAAATCTGAAGCCTAAATTCCCTATAATGTCCTTCTTAGAATCATAATCTCTGGCTGTATGCCCGCTTCCGTTTACTACTGCCAGGTCGCCATTGATAAATTTAAGTTTTGATGGATGATAACTGATCATAGCACCAATGTCACGTTCGCGTGGCATTAAGGTTTGAAATACTCTGGCTCGCTCAGGGAAATCCCGATATCCCGAAGAGTAAACGATAGAGTAACCAAATGGTCTGTTAAATAATCCGACTGTAAATCTTAAATCCTTTGAATTTGGCTGATGAAATTGAATGAAAGCATCCATCAATGTCAGTCCATTTTGGGTCGCATCAATTTGAAATACGATGCTGGAGAACTTATCTGCTCTGTCTATTTTCAATCTACCCCTTCTAATCATAAACCGCTCGTCAGAATTCTTGGCGAAGTCGCCACCCGACCACGAGTTGATACCTGCAGATTGCGCCTTTTGATATTGTGTTTGCAGATAGCCGGTAATCGCAATCTCATGAGGGTCGTAAGTGGATGGAGCATTGTTATTCTGTGCAAGCCCAAAATGCGGAATAATTGAGGTCAAAATGAACAAGATTTTTCTCATGTATTGGAATCGAAATTTAAAAGCCTAAATTAAAACTAATTGGAGCATTTTTTATATAATTGCACTTTAAGATTAAAACGGCTTCAATTGTGAAAGTAAATTGCAATTTTTTTACATTGTAAAATAGTCTATTTTGGAATTTTGGACTTATTTTTGAACATATAATAGAAAATTAACATGTTTTTTAGAAAATATCGGGTTCTAATCGTCGTCGCCTTCTTAGGCATCTTCACCGCGAAGATGATGATATCAGCCGCACCAGTATTTTTTATTCAGTTTGATAAGCAAATTATGAATGCTGTGATCATGCAAATTGAGCAGGAACACAGCAACGATGGCGAGTCAAGCAAAACCGGTCTCAAATACACAGATTACAAATTAGTTGAGTTCCATCACATTGATTCCTACGTTGCTGTTTTTAATCACTTTGGCATCAATAATAGTTTTGTCGAGCATTACAAACGGTATGTTGATCCATACCATCCCTCGGTTCCAACGCCACCCCCTAACATTTCTTAGTTTTTCAATTGTCCGTTCCTTTCTCTATCGGGGTCTGTCTCATTTTAGGAAGACAATACTTTTAATTTAATATTACTGAAGTGGTCTCTGCGTGTTTATGCAGCTTGGCTACTTAAAAAACACACAAATGAAAAACGGAAATTCAGTCTTTTCAAGATTTGAAGTGCAAAAATATATATTGGCAAAAAATCTAAAACGTGACCTTCCAGCAAGTATAGTAGTGTTTCTGGTCGCATTGCCGCTTTGTTTGGGTATTGCTTTGGCATCAGGCGCCCCGCTCTTTGCTGGGCTCATCACGGGTGTTATTGGTGGAATAGTCGTTGCCTCTTTCAGCGGCTCACAGTTAAGCGTAAGTGGTCCTGCAGCTGGTTTGACGGCTATAGTACTTGGGGCAATAGCAACGCTTGGTAGCTACCCTACATTTTTACTTGCGGTTGTTTTAGCCGGATGTATCCAGATTATTCTTGGTATAGTCAAAGGGGGAACGATTGGTAACTATTTTCCATCGAGTGTTATCGAGGGCATGCTTGCCGCGATCGGTCTGACTCTAATACTTAAACAGCTTCCCCATGCACTGGGTGTAGATTCTGATTTTTTTGGTGACGAGAGTTTTGCGCAAGGTGACAGCGCAAACACTTTTTCAGCATTAACCTCAGCATTCAGTCATTTCGGACTAGCAGCAATTGTGATCAGCGGACTTTCGATTGTAGTATTGATTCTGTGGCCAAAATTCAAAAAGCTGGCTGTAGTACCCGCGCCTTTGGTCGTTGTACTATTAGGTGTTGGGTTAACCTTTTTATTTAGGGGGACACCATATGCTTTAGGCGATAAACACATGGTGGAGATTCCTGTTGTTAGTGGATGGTCTGAATTTCTAGGATTGTTCACCACACCGGACTTTTCACAAATTTTAAATACTAAGGTTTGGATCGTTGCTGCTACTATTGCGGTCGTGGCAAGTCTGGAAACACTTTTAAGTTTAGAGGCTGTTGATAAAATAGATCCTATCAAACGGGTTTCACCAACCAATCGTGAGCTGATTGCACAAGGAACTGGGAATATCGTGAGTGGATTAGTTGGCGGGTTACCGATGACTTCTGTTATCGTTAGAAGTTCTGCCAATGTGAATGCAGGAGGCAGAACAAAGATGTCGGCCATTTTTCATGGGACCTGGTTGCTATTATCCTTACTTTTTATCCCAGGATTGATAAATATGATTCCTTTGGCTTGTTTAGCAGCAATTCTACTTGTGACAGGATATAAACTTACGAGGATAGCTTTGTTCAAACATATGTATCATAAAGGTTGGGATCAGTTTGTTCCTTTTGTGGTCACCATCATTGCTGTTTTGTTGACAGACCTTCTAAAAGGTGTGGGCGTTGGGATGATATTCTCTATTTTTTACTTGCTACGCACAAATATGCGTAATCCATTCTTTTATAGAATCAAGGAAGATGGTGATAAAAGGAACCTTCGGATTACACTGGCAGAAGAAGTTTCGTTCTTAAACAAAGCGGCTATCGCAGTTGTACTGAATAAGATACCTAAAGAAACAAATGTGATCATTGATGGTTCCAATTCCCGATACATAGATCCTGATGTATTGGAGACCATTTTTAATTATAAGCATAACGCGTATACAAAAGGGATTATAGTTAATTTAGTGGAAATTAAGAAAAACTATACTGTGCCCAAGTTAAATAATAAAATCATCGAAGAAATTAATAGTAATTAAGTTATTATGTGCGCAAAATTAGAAAAACAATCAACAGAACAAATAACGTACGAAGGACTTTTACAAGGTAATAAGGACTGGGTTGCAGCAACTCTTATAGAAGATCCTGATTATTTCAAGAAGCTGTCTGCTGGACAAAAGCCCCCAATTTTATGGATAGGCTGTTCAGATAGTCGTGTACCCGCAAATCAAATTACCAATACCAACCCGGGTGATATTTTTGTTCACCGCAACATTGCTAACGTAGTTGTTCATACGGATATGAACATGCTGAGCGTGTTGGATTATGCGATAAATGTACTGGAGGTCGAACATGTTATCGTTTGTGGTCACTACGGTTGTGGCGGCGTATTGGCTGCTATGGGCAATAAGCAATATGGCATTATAGACAATTGGTTGAGAAATATTAAGGATACATACCGTTTGCATTACCATGAATTAGATTTGATCTCAGATTTGAAAAAAAGATCTGAAAGATTGGTGGAACTTAACGTTATTGAGGGTGTGTTCAACCTAACTAAAACTTCTATTGTCCAGAACAGGTGGACGAACGGCAAAAAGCTCAGTTTGCATGGATGGGCGTATAGCCTAGAAACAGGTCTGATTACTGATTTAGGCGTTACCTGCGAATCGAATAATCACCAAGATTCTGTATTCAGAATCGACGGTATTTAAAAGGTATTGTAATTTAAATAAATAACAAAAAGGCTCCGTGATTTTGAAATCATGGAGCCTTTTTGTTATTTTAAAAATGGATATCTGTAATCCTTTGGTGGATCAAATGTTTCTTTAATTGTTCGTGGAGAAACCCAACGTAATAGGTTAATCATTGAGCCTGCCTTATCGTTAGTACCCGAACCGCGTGCGCCTCCGAATGGCTGTTGGCCAACAACGGCTCCAGTACACTTATCATTTATATAAAAGTTACCTGCAGCATTCCTCAAATGATGAGATGCTTTTTCAATCGCATAACGATTCTGAGCTATAAATGCTCCTGTTAAAGCATAAACTGAAGTAGAATCGATAATGTCAAGCACCTCATCAAAATCGGCATCCTTGTAAACATAGATAGTTAACACCGGACCAAATAACTCCTCGCACATGGTGGTATATTTAGGGTCTTTCACAACTAAAATGGTTGGCTCTATAAACCATCCCTTAGATTTATCGTAATTTCCACCAGCAATAATCTCTACAGAAGAGTCTGCTTTCGCTGCATCAATATACTTTGCCAGTTTATCGAACGATTTTTCATCGATAACGGCATTGATAAAATTACTAAAATCTTCTGTGCCCCCCATTTTAAAAGTTGCGAGATCTCTCAGCATGTTATTTTTGATCGCTGGCCACCTACTCTCTGCAATATAAACACGAGATGCAGCTGAGCATTTTTGCCCTTGGTATTCGAACGCTCCTCGGATTATTGCAGTGCTTGAAACATCTGCATCAGCAGATTCATGAACCAATATAAAGTCCTTTCCGCCAGTCTCGCCTACAATACGAGGGTATGTTTTATACTTATGGATGTTTGTTCCTATCATCTTCCAGATATTTTGAAAAACTGCAGTTGAACCTGTAAAGTGGATTCCTGCAAAATCAGGATGGTTAAAGATTACTTCACCTGCTTCTGGACCGTCGACAAATATCAGGTTAATAACTCCATCCGGCAATCCAGCTTCTCTAAAAATCTCCATGATCACATTGGCAGCATAAACCTGGGTGTCAGCAGGCTTCCACACAACCACATTTCCCATCATTGCTGCTGATGCAGGTAAATTTCCTGCAATAGCTGTAAAGTTGAAAGGCGTAAGTGCAAAGACAAAGCCTTCCAACGGACGTTGTTCAACTCTGTTCCAAGATCCGTTAGGAGATACTGGTGGTTGCTGTTTGTATATTTCTGTCATATAACTCACGTTGAAACGCAAAAAATCTATGAATTCACAAGCAGCATCGATTTCTGCCTGGTAAGCATTCTTGCTCTGACCAAGCATCGTAGCTGCATTAAGTTTGTAACGATAAGGACCTGCGATCAAGTCTGCAGCTTTTAGAAATATTGCTGCACGATGTTCCCATGACAGGTTCTCCCAAGTGGCTTTCGAAGCAAGCGCGGAATCTATTGCTTTAACTACATGGTCTTTGTTTCCAATGCTGTATTTTCCCAGTAAATGCTGATGGTCATGAGGAGGGTTAAGGTTGCCTTTTTTTTCAGTATGTACTTCCTGTCCCCCAATGTACATTGGTATTTCTACTTGTTTTGAACGTGCCTCTTTTAAAGCAGCTTCCAATAACTCACGTTCTTTGCTACCCGGTGCATAACCCAGAATGGGCTCATTTACCGGTGCCGGCACGTTAAAAAATCCTTTAAGCATAATAATTTTTGTTAGTTGGGTAAAGATAGCTAATTGCCCTCCTTTACCTGACAAAATGAGTAATAATTCTTATTTTTGAAACCTGTACATGAGCACATACCTAAGATATTTACTCCTTCCGTTTTCATTGCTCTATGGCTTGGTTATTTTGATCAGAAACAAGCTGTTTGACGTAGGCATTCTAAAGTCAAGCTCTTTCGACCTGCCAATTATATGTATAGGAAACCTGGCTGTAGGCGGCTCAGGTAAAACACCTGTAGTAGAGTATGTAGTACGACTGCTTGAGGGTAAGCGTGTGGCGATATTAAGTCGTGGATATGGTCGAGCAACATCTGGCTTTGTTCTAGCGGACAGAGATAGTACTGCGAGCAGTGTAGGAGATGAGCCACTTCAATATTATCATAAGTTCAAAGACGTAACAGTTGCAGTTTGCGAAGATCGAATTAAGGGGATTAATTTATTAAAAGACGAGCATGATGTTATCCTGCTGGATGATGCTTTTCAACATAGAAAAGTACGCGCAGGATTAAATATTCTGCTTTTTGAATACGTCAAGTTTTCCCGGCCACAGTTTCTTATGCCTGCTGGAAACTTGAGGGAGCCTTTTCAGGGTTTCCGGCGGTCAGATCTGGTTATAATCACCAAATCTCCCTTTCAACTCCAGAAGAAAGAAACTGAGAACATCCGCAAAAAGTTTGGCTCAGCTCCTCAGATTCCAGTGTTGTTTTCTTACTTAAATTATCAAAAATTAAGATCGGCTTATTCCAACGAGGCGTTAGCCCCCAAATTGAATAGAGAGATAAGCATCCATCTGCTAACTGGTATTGCTAATCCAGACCCTTTGGTTGCATATTTGAAACAGCAGTCAAATAACGTCATTCACCATGAATTTTCAGATCATCATCAATTCAGTTTGCGAGATATATCCGACTTGGTGAATGCTTTCAACGATGATTCTTCCATCAATAAACTCATCATAACTACAGAAAAAGATGCACAACGTTTATTAGATGCTTCGATAAAAGAATTACTTTTAGATTTGCCTCTATTCTATCTGCCTATTCGAGTTATGATAAACGAATCAGACAGGCCAACATTTGATCAAAAGATTTTAAATTATGTTTCAAGCACTACACGAAACCGTTGAATTTATAAAGCGCAAAACTAATAACTTTCAACCGGAAATCGGGATCGTTTTAGGTACTGGCTTGGGAGGCTTGGTCAACGATATCCAAATTGAATATCAGATCATGTACTCGAATATCCCAAACTTCCCTATCTCAACACTGGAGTTTCATTCAGGAAAACTGATATTTGGAACGCTGGAGGGTAAAAATGTTATCGCGATGCAGGGTAGATTGCATTATTATGAAGGGTACAGCATGCAACAGATCACTTTTCCGATCCGTACTATGAAAGTACTTGGAATTACTCATCTATTTGTTTCGAATGCCGCGGGCTCTCTTAATCCAGATTTCAAAAAAGGTGAACTAATGGTTATTAGTGACCATATTAACTTACAGCCTGAAAGCCCGCTTCGTGGTAGTAATGATGCTGATATGGGGCCACGATTTCCGGACATGAGTCAGCCTTATAAAAGAGATTTAATAACGGCTGCCTTAAAACTTGCTGCAGACCACAACATTACCTGTCATCATGGCGTTTACATTGCCGTAACAGGTCCAAATCTTGAAACTAAAGCTGAGTACAATTACTTAAGAGTAATTGGGGGAGACGCGGTAGGGATGAGTACTGTTCCAGAAGTAATTGTTGCCAATCATATGTCAATCCCTGTTTTCGCAATTTCAGTACTTACAGATGAAGGTTTTCCAGAAGTATTGGAACCAGTGAGCCTGGAAGAGATTATTGAGACTGCTAAAGCTGCGGAGCCAAACATGACGAAGATATTGAGCCTTTTAATTTCAAAATTATAATGTATAGAAAGATATTCCTTCTTGTTTTCTGTTTAGCCCTAGCAGTTACATCCAACTTATTTGCTCAGGATTTAAAAACCAAGGTAAATGACAACAAGGAGCTGGATTCGTTGAGAAAGATGGAAGAGGAAGGCAAGGATTCTGTGATTTTTACTTCAAAGTACATTCGTTACACTACCTTGAGACTTACCAAAGACAGTATCCAAACAATTCCCCTTGATACCACGCTTAATGGCTTTCAGAATTTTAGCGTGTTGGTGCAGCCAAGAAGACCTACGGTAGGACTAGGAAATTTAGGGCTTTCTGCTCTGCCAATGCTGTTTGAACCGCTTAAAACTATCGGTTTTGATGCCGGTTTCCATACGCTTGATTATTATGCGTTGACGAACGAAGACGTTAGGTATTATCAAGCCAGGGCACCTTTTACCAGCCTTTACTACGTAAACTCTGGTGAGATTGAGCAGGTTTTTAAAGTGATACATTCACAGAATATAAATAAGAACCTCAATATAGGACTGAATTTTAATAGAATTGGAGCAAACGGTAAGTATTCACATCAGCGAGGGGATCACCTTAATGGCGCTTTGTTCAGCTGGTTTCAATCTCCAAATAAGAGGTATAACCTATGGACGAATATTGTTTTTAATACACTCAAAGCTGAAGAAAACGGTTCTATAAGGAACGATACTATTTTCACAAAGCCAACCTTTAGCATAGAAAGAGAAGCACAAGCGACTAGGCTAACTACGGCCAAAAGAATTTACCGTCAGAGGGCATTTATACTAAAACAGACCTATTTTGTTGGCCGCATCGATAGTTTGGCTGAGGCAGCAGGAAGGAAGATTTTGCCTACTAATAAGATTGCATACACATTAAAATATGATGCCAATTCTTACACATTCAAAAAGGATGAAGCAGATGACAACTCCGCATTACCACCCGGCATAGCCGATAAGGCCTATACAAACGATAGTACCAGGTATAATCACGTGCAAAATGAATTTATCTATAGCTTCTTTCTGAGGGCTAAATCTTCTGCGCTTATAAAAAACGAACTCAAGCTTGACGTTGGTTTAAAGCACGATTACTACAAATATAATCAGTTTGTGCTGTTCAAGGACAATGCTAAATATTATGGCTATAATGCCTCTTTCCAAAATGTCACACTCCTTGGAAATGCCGGATACCGATTAAGTGATAAAATTGATTTAAATGTTGATTTGCAACAAATATTCCAAGGCCGCAACACTGGAGATTTTTTATATGAAGCAAAAAGTAACGTGCTGTTGAGTAAATCTGTAGGCAGAATCATTCTTGGAGCCTACTTTCAAAATAAATCACCAGAAGAAATCTATACCAGATATGTAGGCAGCCATTACAATTGGGACAATAACTTTGACCGGACAAAGACAATTAATTTCTCCTTTAATTATCTCAATGAAAAACTGGGTTTCGATGCCGGAGCGCAGTATTATTTAGTCACTAATTATTTATATTTCTTACAACCGAATGCGAATTCACTGAAAATTGCGCCTTCACAATCCGCATCTCCGATAAACTTTTTAAAGATCTCGGCTGGAAAGAAGTTTAAATTCGGAAAGTTTAACCTTGATGCTTATGTTGTTTATCAAAAAACAGACAATCCTGGCATCTTAGGAACTCCAGAGCTTTACTCTTTCAACACTTTTTATCTCGATCAAACTTTTTTCAAGGTACTAAAGACGAATATTGGATTTGATGTACGTTACAATACTCCGTATTCAAATTATTCTTACTCAGCTGCTGCCGGACAGTTTTATGTTGGTTCAAGCAGGAAGTTTGATACAACACCAATTGTTGATGTTTGGGTAAAAGCAAGCTTGCGTAGAGCCAATCTTTTTCTGAAATTCGATTATGTCAATCAAGGCCTTGATCTTTTAGGATACAATACCATTAACAATTATCCAATGCAGGACAGGGCATTATTCAAATTCGGAGTAAATTGGAATTTCTACGATTAGGTTTTCTGATGTTTTTTCTTAGCTGCAGGAAACAATACGTTGTTTAGAATCAACCGGTAACCAGGTGAGTTTGGGTGCAGGTTTAAATCTGTTGGGGGATCACCAACCTGGTGCTGGTAATCCTCTGGATCATGCCCGCCATAGAAGGTGAATCTTCCTTTTCCTATCTCTCCGTTTAAATACCTTACCTCTTCAGCACCTTTGTTCTCTCCAAGTACGGTGATGTTTGGCTTAACTAGTCGTTTCTTAAAAGCAGTCGTTTGTCCCATAAATCCTTTTATAACTTTGTCGTGGTTTTGAGTAAGCATTGAGGGAACAAGGTCCCATTTTGCTGAGAAGTCGAACAGCGTAAAGAAATCATTTGATTCGTTTAGAATTCTATTTTGAGTGACATCAATATCTGAGAACTCGTAGTTAGAAGGATTGATGTCCAGCCTAAAGTCTTTAAATGCAAAGGTTTTATTATAATCTATCTTGCTTTGTGCTTTTGGATCTGCTGCGTCGCCATCAAACATACTTTCACAAATATCAACACCATCGGCACTGAGAGCGATGTCAAAACTATCGGTGCCAGAGCACATCGCAAATAAGAATCCACCACCTGCGCAAAACTCTTTTATTCTTTTAGCAACTGCGAGTTTCACTTGAGAAACCTTGCTAAATCCGTTTCGTTTCGCGGTAGCTTCCTGATTTTTTACGTCTTCCCTGTACCAGGTAGCATTTTTAAAGCTTGCCCAAAACTTACCATACTGTCCTGTAAAGTCTTCATGGTGTAAGTGCAGCCAGTCGTAATCAGCCAGTTTATTTTTTAAAACGTCGTCGTCATAGATTACGTCGTAAGGAATCTCTGCATAAGTAAGTACCATTGTTACCGCATCATCCCATGGAAGCTTGCTTTTCGGCGAATAAACTGCCATTTTAGGTGCTTTTTCTAGCTTTACTATTTCCATGTTTACTTGTGGGTCGCTAATTTCGTTCAACATGGCGGATACCTTTCCATCGGCGAGTACCTGATAAGATACTCCACGGGTTTTGCACTCATCTTCAATCGTTTTATTGTAGCCTATTAAGAAACTACCACCCCGATAGTTTAAAAGCCAACTCACATCTGCCTGCTGTTTTATGCCCCAATAGGCGATTCCATAGGCTTTCAAATGATTCTTCTGGTCCTCATCCATATAAATAAGAATTGAGGATGCCCGGACGGCTATACTGAGTATGATGAAGAATATTGTGAGACTTAGTTTTTTATGTTTCATAGGTATGTTCCTGTGAATATAACTTTTTTTCAAAATAAAAAGTATTTTATCTAAGTTTGCCCTTCACAAAAAATAATCATGGGTAAAGCAATAATTAAAACAGAGAAAGGTGAAATGACTGTTCAGTTCTACGAACAAGATGCACCTATAGCGGTTGCTAACTTTAAAAAATTAGCAGGAGAAGGATTTTATGATGGCGTGAGCTTTCACCGAGTAATTCCAAATTTCATGATTCAGGGCGGTTGTCCAAACTCAAAAGATTCTGGCAAGGCACACCTTGCAGGTACTGGCGGTCCTGGTTATAAAATTGACTGTGAATTAACTGGAGAAAACCAATATCACGATCGTGGTGTCCTTTCTATGGCACATTCGGGAAGAAATACAGGTGGTTCGCAGTTCTTTATCTGCCACAGCAGAGACAATACTGCTCATTTAGATAGAAATCATACCTGCTTCGGTAAGGTAATTGAGAATATTGATCTTGTTGACGACATCAAACAAGGCGATAAGATTTTAAGCATTGAAGTTTTAGAAGATTAATTCTGAACTTTTCAAAAAATAAATGATATGAATTTAAGAGGAATAGTAGCAGTATCTGGTAGACCAGGTTTATATAAACTAGTTGGGCAAAATAAAGGCGGTTATGTTCTTGAAAGCCTTGATGCTCAAAAAGTTAAAATAGTTGCAAATATTACTACAACTAAACTGGCATCATTGGAAGACATCACGATTTATGGTGAAGATGACGATTTAAAACTGGTTAATGTTTTGGCCAGCATAGCTGGAGCAAAAGGTACCGTGCCTGATGCTAAATCTGATGCGAAAGCTTTGAAGTCCTTCTTCGAAGAAGTTGCTCCTAATCATGACCAGGAAAAGGTTTACTCATCAGATATGAAGAAAATCATCACCTGGTACCATTTGTTAAAAGATCTTCCGCTTTTCACTGAAACGCCAGCAGCGGAAGCTGGCGAAACCGATGGCATTAAAACTGAAGAGAAAGCAGAGAAAAAACCTAAAGCTACTCCTAAACCATCCAATGCTAAAGCTCCGGCTAAGACTTCTCAACCAGCTAAAAAGGCTAGTATGACTAGTAAAAAGGGAGTATAAGCAATTAAATCTTTTGAAAATATCTTGAAGGCGTCCTAAAAGGCGCCTTTTCTATACTATTTGTTGTAGTTTACAAAAGCATTTAACGGCTTTATCTCCGTGTTGCTACCGCCTATCCCGATCCGGGGCGGAATTAACGCGGTACCAACCTACAAAAGAAGCACAACATTTTCGACGTCTGAAGATTAAGTAAATAAAATAAATGATTCAGTGTACAATACACACTATGGTATGACGTTTGCTATGTATAACAAAGATGCAGGATAGGTATTTGTGATTAAATTATGAGAATTTGTGCTTTACCTAAGGCGATTTATGTGTGTTTTTACCGACTAAGGAAATTAAGAGAAAACCGGTTCATACGGGTTTATATTTGGTTAGAAAGGGGATGTTTCGTGGATGCGACATCCCTTTTTATTGTTTAAACTGATGATACTTAAGATTATACTGCACAGAATGTATCTAAATAAACAACTCATTACTCAGTTCTTAAGCCATTGCTGTAAGTTTGTATTAAATCATAAATACATGTCAAAGACAAAACTTACAATAAACAACAACGGATCGGTTAAAATTGAAGGCGATTTTGAAATAGTGGACAGAAGTGGAAATGAATATGGATTACAAGGAAGAACTGTTCTCTCAATTTGTCGTTGTGGTCTTTCAAAAAACAAACCTTTCTGTGATGGCGCACATAATGGCCATTTTGAGCATGAAGCAATAGCTTTTGATCTACCTCCGAAAAAAGTTTAGGAAAAATTCCTAAATTGGACCATGAGAAAATTATTCGCATGCTTTGCATTAAGTGTTTTGGTTCAATTAGTTTCTGCTCAGAATAATCCGGAAAAAACAGCTTTTCAGACAGGAAGTCCATGGAGACCAGAAATTGATGTCAGATCGGATATAGCGATTATCTACGGGGCAAATGACCGTAAAAATATGACATTCCAAGAAAGAGTAAAATCTTGGCGAGACCGCGGTTATCAAACAGATTTTATGACCGGAATCGCTTGGGGTGATTACGGAGATTATTTTCTCGGAAAGTGGGATGGGCAAAATCATATGGGTATTGGCCAAGTTCAGATGAATGGGGACACCATCTGGCATAATAAAGGAGTGGTTCCTTACATTGTGCCTGTAAAATCGTTCATAGAATATATGAAAACGGCAGTAGTAAAAAAGGTGATTGATGCGGGAATCACAAATGTATTTTTAGAAGAGCCAGAATTCTGGGCAAGAGCTGGATATGAGCAACCTTTTAAGGAAGAATGGCAACGCTATTATGGATTTCCCTGGAGAGCTCAACATTTATCAGCAGAGAACACCTACCTCTCAAATAAGCTTAAATATCAACTCTACTTTGATGCGATCAAAGAAGTTTCTGGCTATGCAAAGACGTATGGTAAGAGTAAAGGCCTAAACATCCGAGTATATATTGCGACTCATTCCCTTGTTAACTATGCTTCCTGGAAAATTGTTAGTCCTGAGGCTAGCCTCGCGTCACTTCCCGGCATAGATGGGTACATTGCACAAGTTTGGACGGGTACCGCAAGGGAACCTGTTTTTTACAACGGTTTATCAAAGGAACGCGTATTCGAAAATGCATTTCTGGAATATGGTTCCATGGTGTCGATGACAGCTCCAACGAAAAGAAAATTGTTCTTTCTAACAGACCCCATTGAAGATCGCGAGCATGACTGGGCCGATTATAAGCGTAATTATGAAGCTACTTTCGTAGCAAAACTCATGTACCCTATGGTAGCAGATTATGAAGTTATGCCATGGCCCGAAAGAATATATACCCGTCCATATAAGGTGGCTAATAGCACTGAGCAAGTATTGATTCCTCAATACTATTCTACTCAAATGCAGGTGATGGTTAATTCACTAAACAGCATTCAAGTATCCGACAATAAAGTTTCCGGCGTAAATAGCATCGGCGTTCTGATGGGCAACTCGTTGATGTTTCAGAGCTATCCATCTCATGACGGTTATGAAGACCCCTACTTTTCCAATTTCTACGGGCAAACAATTCCACTCTTGAAGCACGGTATTCCAGTGCAGACTGTTCATATGGAAAATCTTTCCTATGCGGCATCTCTAAAGGATATTAAAGTATTGCTGGTAAGCTATTCAAATATGAAACCGAATTCAGCAGAGGTGCATACGTACATCTCAAATTGGGTTCGGAATGGAGGAGTGCTTATTTATTGCGGAAGAGACAATGACCCTTATCAAACTGTCTTGGAGTGGTGGAATTCCTCAGGAAATGCATTTAAATCTCCTGCAGAACACCTCTTTTACACTTTGGGGATCAAGCCTTCACTCAGTAGTAATCAAGATTTTGTAGTTGGGAAAGGAGCTGTGCATGTGCTTAGAAAGAATCCTAAGGAGTTTGTAATGGAAACTTCAGGTGCCGACGTATTGCTTTCTACCATTAAGCTTGCTTATGAAAGAGATGCCAAAGCTGGATTATTAAATTTTAAAAACAACCTAGTTGTACATCGTGGTCCTTATGACATCGTTGCGGTAATGGATGAAAGTGTAAATGCCGAGCCGGTCGTTGTAAAAGATCTTGTAATCGATTTGTTTGATCCTCAGCTTCCGATATTAAATGGCAAGACTGTAGTGTCGGGAGCGCAAGCTTACCTATATAACTTATCAAGAGTTAATAACAGAGCCAAACCGCAAGTGCTTGCAACTGCTGCGAGAGTTTATAATGAGGAAGCCACAAGCAACAGTTATAGTTTTATAGCCAAAAGTCCGATTAATACCCTCAATAGCATGAGGGTACTTTTGCCAAAAGCATTCAAAAAAGTGCTCGCTACTAATGCCGAATCCGGCGAGATTAAAGAACTTAAAGCAATGTGGGACGAGCGTTCTAAAACAGTATATCTTGGCTTTTCGAATAACCCGGAAGGTGTGAAAATCATCATTTTCTGGTAACAACTAACATATCCACAGATGACTTACAATTCGATTAAATCTTTATTACTGGGAGCAGGCTTATTTCTTGGGTTGGCTTCAGGCTATTCGCAAGACAATCTAATCTACTCCCTTAAACATAATGAAAGTGAGAATAGCGCAGGCTCTTTTAAATTTACTCCAATAATAAATGCCGAAGCTACATCTATTAAGGATCAGAAATCTTCTGGTACCTGCTGGAGTTACAGCACGAACTCTTTTTTAGAGTCTGAAATGATCAGAATAGGGAAGAAGCCGGTAGATATCGCAGATTTATACACTGCTAGAAACACTTATATCGAAAAGGGTATCAATTATGTAAGGATGCATGGCGCACTAACCTTGGGAGATGGAGGAGCTTGCCATGATGTGATCAACATGTTTGCTAAATATGGTGCCATGCCTCAGGGGGCTTACCTAGGTAATGGCTACGGAACCGGAAGAACATCTGACAGGATGAACGCGGTCACAAAAGTGATCCTGGAAAAGGCAGTTAATTCTCCTGAAGGTAAATTTAATCCAAATTGGAAAGCGCAATATATCAGAGCAATTGATTCTTGTATGGGTGCAGTACCGGAAAGTTTCAGTTATGAAGGAAAAACCTATACACCTAAAACATTCGCCTCGGAAGTTGTAGGGATAAACCCGGAAGACTATGTGGAGCTATCTTCGTTTAACACATCGCCGTACTACAAAAAAGCGGTACTTATGGTTCCTGATAATTGGTCTTATGATCAGGTTTATAATGTTCAAATGGATGACATTACCAATATTATTGATAATGCTTTGAAGGGTGGATTCACTATTGCCTGGGCTACTGATGTTAGCGAGAAAGGGTTCAGCTGGAAAAATGGCATTGCTTATGTCCCTACAAAAGATGTACAGGACATGACGGCAGATGAAAAAAGAAACATGTTCAACGGGCCTAAACCGGAGAGACAAATTACAGTTGAAATGCGTCAGGCTTCATTTGATAGCTATCAGACCACTGACGATCATGGTATGCAGATTACAGGGATCGCTAAAGACCAAAACGGGAAAGAATATTATATAGTGAAAAACTCATGGGGTACGTCAAATGATTACAATGGATATCTTTATGTAACCAAGAACTTCGTGAAATATAAGACGACGGCTTTTCTACTCAACAAGAATGGGATTCCACCGGAGCTTAGAAAAAAATTAGCTTTATAGTGGTGGAGCAAAGGGGCATTAAAATGGCCTCTTAATAGCCTAAAATCCGTAGGATAACTTAAATCCATGTTCCACACGTTTGTTTCCATCATAAGCAAATCCATATGTAGCTCTAAAAATCAGGCGTTGTAGTCCAAAATAAAATTCTTTATAATCCTTTTTATCCGGTTGAGTTAGGTAGCTAGCACCCACGATTTCTTCAAATTTGATCTTACGTACTAATGGAATTTTGCTGCTGAAGAGGCCCGAAAAGTTATGCTCAATATGTGCCTCAATGTATTGCTTCTTAGTGCTGAATTGGTAGAAGTCAAGGAATAAAAACCTTCTCAATTCTGGTTTCACAAACAAGGCACTGTTGCCACGGAAGTGCTTGAAGTCGGGATAATACACGTTGTCATTGTTAAAGAACTTGCCCGCCCCAACTATAAAGGAGAAATAACCCAATAGACCTGCGCTGATCCTATCTTGTAGTATGGAGAAGTTAACTATGTCATAGTCCACAGAGCTGTTTAGGATGCCATTAATACCCTTTCGATAGTTTAACATCAGCGTAGGGTATTTAGATTCCTGATAAAACTTACCGTCCGGGCGTGTTATATATTGTTGGTTAAAAGTATAAGTGAGGGCACCACTCAAAGTTAGTGCTGTATAGTTTGGAAAGAGTGGTGTTTCTACATCAGGACTGAAAGGATTGTTCGAGGTAAATTCTTTGTCCTTGACATTTCTTATTTTGAAGGAGGTGTTGTTCACTAATGTAGAATTTCTTGAAAGGTCCGCTACAATGCTTACTTGTAAACCATTTAAAAGCTCTCTTGTAGTTCCGATATTTACAAACTCTTTCTTGTAGAATTTGATGAAATTTGTTTCAAATAATAAGGAGTTTACGGAGTTTGCTAACAGCGTCATTGTGCCTAAGGGATTCAGGTCGTAGATGCCTGATCCTCCACTTACGCTGATATTGGCACGTTTAACTGGATCGTAATAATAGTTGGCTGTTAGGTTAGCCGTAAATTCTTTACTGGCAAAGCCATACCTCGCTTCTGGCCTTATGCTGTAATATTTTCTGTCTTCAAGATTTTTCAGGAATGTGACACCATAATTTATTGCGAAACCTTCAACGGTATTATAGATAAGAGCTTTCAATATAGGGTCAAAGCTTAAGGACTTTTTCTCGAAGCGATTGTTAATCGTATAACCAGAAACTAAAAGCTTAGCGATGCCGAACTTATTGTTTACTCGTTCAATTGAATCAAGGTATTTCTTGGACGTTTTTAATGCAGCTGCGCTGTCTTTGCGAACATAATCCCTGCTTTCTTCAGCTGTTAGTGGAATTGGTCTGTTGTTAAGCCAGAACAAAGAATCCTTTTTGGTAACTGCTTTGGTGATTTTAAGTATCTCCCCTGTAAAATATCCCTTGGGGAATTCTGGATGAATATTGTAATTGCTGTAGACACCAACATAATAGCCTTCAAACTTGAAACCTAAAACATTTCCATTGAACTGGAAATTGATGTTGGAAGGCATATATGTGTTTTCTACTTTAAGAAACTGCTGAGATATTTTTAAAGTATCGATCAAGTTGACACCAGAGTTTTTCGAAAGGTAAACATCGGCGTCAACGACATGCCAGCTTTCATCCTTTATGTAAATCACCCCTCTAAATACTGGGTCATGTTCTCTGCGTGGAATCACCTGAATTTTATTGATGGTAGCACCAGCATCGCTAGTTACTCCCAGCAACTTATACCGATAAAAACTCATAGCGTTATCAGCAATAGGCGATACAAAGCCCCTCGAGCTCAATTTATTTTCCAAAAGAATATTTTGGTAGAAGTTCACCATCAGATCTGAGGCCTTATTAAAGCTAAAAGCATTATTTCTGCCGGCTACCTTTGATGATACCATTTCCTCATGAATTTTGTCAGGTTGTTGAAAGGCAAAGCTTGACGTAGATTCGGACAAATAAAGTATTCCTTTTCTATTGGTGTCGAGATCCAACGTTTTCTGAATATCTCTGCCGAAGAATTTCTTGGGGGCACCAACAAGCTTTTGGACTCCCTTAATGTATACGTTAGTATTAAATTCTTTGACCTCAGTTAAGTGGAATTTTCGCTGTTTAATGGCTTGTCGGATGATCTCATAAGCTGGATCTTCGGCATTACCATCTATAATGACTCCGGTAAGACTATATGCCTCAGCAGTGAGCACCACATTCTCTGTATGATTTGCATCTACTGTTACGTTTAGCTCTTTAGATTTGTAGCCAATTGCCCGATAGACAATAGTATGTGTTCCCTTATCCAATGCCAGACCATATACTCCATCAACATTCGCAGAAGTTCCTTTGGTTGTGCTTTTGATGTAAATCGATGCAAACGGTACAGGTTCTCCATCAGTATCCTTCACAGTACCGCTAAGTTTCAATTGCTGAGCAGAAATACCCAGCGCGTTTAGTAAAAGGAAAATGGTAAAGTATATGTTCTTCATTATCAGAATTAAGTTTTAAATATCGGATTTGTTCACTGAGTTAACACATTTTTAGTGTTAAAGTTTGTTAAGCACTATTAAATTAGGTTGCCAGGTAAAGACGAATATTTCATAACTTTGATTGCAATAATTTATCATTATGTATAAAACTTTACTGCCTGTACTACAACAGGACCTTCAGCAAATAGAAAAGGACGGTCTGTTTAAAATGGAACGTATCATAGTTACACCCCAAGGTCCTGTCATCAAGATCAGTACTGGACAGGAAGTAATAAACTTTTGCGCCAATAACTATCTTGGACTGTCTTCTCATCCTAATGTTATAGATGCAGCAAAGAAGGCGATTGATAAATATGGTTATGGTATGTCTTCTGTACGGTTCATTTGCGGGACACAGGATGTGCACAAAGAACTAGAGGCAAAGCTTTCACAATTTCTTGGTACTGAGGATACGATTCTATACGCTGCGGCGTTTGATGCTAACGGGGGTGTCTTTGAACCTTTGTTTAACGATCAGGATGCCATTATTTCTGATGAATTGAACCATGCGTCCATAATTGATGGGGTCCGCCTGTGTAAAGCAAAACGCTTCAGATACAAAAATGCAGATATGGCTGATCTGGAGCAACAATTGATTGCAGCCAAAGATTCAAGACACAGAATTATTGTTACTGATGGAGCTTTTTCAATGGACGGTGTTGTGGCTCCATTGGATAAGATTTGTGACCTTGCGGATAAATATGAAGCCTTGGTGATGATCGATGAATCGCATTGTACAGGCTTTATGGGCAAAACAGGCAGAGGCACTCATGAGCACTTTAATGTCATAGACCGGATTGACATTATAACAGGCACCCTAGGCAAGGCGCTCGGTGGTGCATCCGGCGGTTTTACGTCAGGTAAAAAGGAAATCATTGACATGTTGCGTCAGAGATCAAGACCTTATTTGTTTTCTAATACGCTGGCACCTGCTATCACAGGAGCTTCTGTGGCGGTACTAGACCTTTTAAGCGAAACTACTGAACTAAGAGATAAGCTGGAAAGCAATACTTCCTATTTCCGGAAAAAAATGACGGAAGCCGGTTTCGATATTAAAGAAGGTGTACATCCAATTGTTCCAGTGATGTTGTATGACGCGAAGTTGGCGCAGGAGTTTGCGGCAAGAATGCTGGAAGAAGGAATCTACGTGATTGGATTCTACTATCCTGTAGTTGGTCAGGGCAAGGCCAGAATTCGTGTTCAGCTTTCTGCGGCGCATGAGCAGCACCATTTAGACAAAGCTATAGCTGCTTTTACAAAAGTTGGTAAAGAACTTAGTGTTATTAAATAGCTGTATATTTGCATCATGTTACAAGGCAAAATAACACAATATTCAGAGGAGATTAATGCATTCTCTACTACAAATGCAAATGAATTAGAACAATTCCGTATCCGGTTTCTTGGTACAAAGGGAATCATTAAAGATATTTTTGAAGAATTCAAATCTGTTTCTCCTGAAGCGAAGAGAGTTCTTGGGAAGGTTTTAAACCAGTTTAAGCAACTTGCTGAAGATAAATATCAGGAACTTAAAGGTCAGAGCGCTGTTATTGAAGTGGCGAAAGACAACGGGATGGACCTTACCTTATCGGGTGAAGGTTTTGAGATAGGTTCCCGTCACCCATTAGCTTTGGTTAGAAGAGAGATCATTGAAATATTTAATAAGCTTGGATTTGTAGTTGAGGAGGGTCCTGAGATTGAAGACGACTGGCATAATTTCTCGGCACTTAATTTTCCGGAAGAACATCCTGCAAGAGATATGCAAGACACTTTCTTCATAAAAAAAGGTGGTGAAAATGGAGACATTGCTTTGCGGACACACACATCCTCTGTGCAGGTAAGGATGATGGAGAGTGGGAACCCTCCATTCAGAGCGATCATGCCGGGCCGCGTTTACAGAAATGAGGCGATCTCTGCCAGGGCACATTGTTTCTTTCACCAGGTTGAAGGATTATACGTTGATGAGAATGTTTCTTTTGCAGACTTAAAGCAAACTTTATTTTATTTTGTACAAGAGCTGTACGGTGAGGGAACAAAAGTTCGTTTCAGACCCTCGTATTTTCCGTTTACAGAACCATCTGCTGAAATGGATATTTCTTGTACCATTTGTAAAGGTGCAGGATGTCAGATGTGTAAGTACAGCGGTTATGTAGAAATTCTAGGCTGCGGCATGGTAGATCCCAATGTTTTGGAGAACTGCGGCATAGATAGTAAAAAATACAGTGGTTTTGCGTTTGGAATGGGTATTGAGAGAATCGCTAACCTTAAGTTTGAGATAAAGGATTTAAGATTGTTTTCTGAGAACGATACCAGATTTTTAAAGCAATATAAAAGTGCTCTGTTCTAATGAGTAGAGGTTTGGTTCGGCTGGCTTCAATGTTCCTGGTCATGTTCGTAGGATGTGGTAAGGAATCAGAAAATATACCCAACGTTTTTGTTCAGTATAGTGTTACAGTACAAGAATTTAATATAAAGGCGGTTAATAGAGTCTTGTTAGTCCCGGGTCATGGTGTTAAAGGCCTTATGATTGTGGCAGCTGGTTCAGGTTATGTTGCTTTTGATAGGTGTAGTTCAGTTAATCCTCAGAGCGCTTGTGCAGTTGAGCCAGATGACAATGGTATCACTGCTACTGATCAATGCACTGGAGCAAAATATTTACTTACAGACGGTACCCCTCAAAAGGCTCCAGCAGTGAGAAGCTTAAAAATGTATACTACGTCATTTCGTGGTGGGCAAGTTATAAATGTCAGCAACTAATTAATGGAACCAGAAAAGATTAAAGAAAGTATAATTAGAGCGGCAAAGGACCTTTTCAGGAAGTATGGTTACCACAAAACCAGCGTAAATGAGATTGCCAAGAAAGCCAGAATCGCTAAAGCTACGATATATAAGTATTTCGAAAGTAAAGAGCAGATTCTGGATGCTATTCTTATGAACTACCTCGATCTTAACCTTCATGAGATCTTAAAAAATAAAGCGCAGTTTGCAGACGAAGAAGAGCATTTGAAAGCCTTGATTATGAAAACCTGCAGGCTTACCTATACGGTTTGCAACGAGTTTATCGGCTGGGACTTTGTACGCGAAAATGCCAACTCACAAGAGTTTCTGAAGCACCTATCAGATCAACTCGAATCTCTTTTACTTTCAGCTTATCTGGAACTTGATCACTTCAAAAATAATCCTTCCCGTAAGGAGGGTCTTGCATTTCTACTAAAAGCGAGTAAAAGTATTTGCTTCTCTTTCGCCTTCACCTCGGTAAGTGATTCTGACGTTCGCAAAAACTTTGTGAGCTTTCAAAAGGAACTCTTACCGTTTCTGGTTAAGGCTGCATTATAAATTTGTTAATTCCTATATACCGTTTTGGTTTTCGGTATAAAAATGCTCATATTTGATTTATTAGGCATAATAAAACTATGAGTAAAGAAACATTAGAAATTTCAGTTTCTGTACAGGAGAACTTCGATATGAGTTTTCGTCACGTTGAAGGTGGCCTTGACTTGTTGCTTAGCATCTTGGTTATGGCGTTCATAAATGGCGAAAAGGCTTAGAAACTGCTGAAAAATTCAGGAGTAAGATACCCGACAAAAAAAAACCTGTAAATTTGTCGGATAATGAGTAGAAATAGAAAATCCGGTGTAGTCACGATTCTGCCTAATTTAAGTATTATAGATATCGCGGAAGAAGGAAAAGGAGTTGGTAAAGCCGATGAGCTGGTTGTATTCGTCGACAAAGCTGTTCCTGGAGATGTAGTTGATGTGCGCATAGTAAAGAAGAAGAAAAATTTCGCGGAAGCTGTTATTGAAGGTCTGATCACAAGGTCTGAACTAAGAACGGATCCATTTTGTCAGCATTTTGGCGTCTGTGGAGGTTGCAAATGGCAACACATGAGCTACGAAGCACAACTTACCTTCAAGAATAAAAATGTAGAGGCTGCTTTAAAGCGATTGGGCAAAATCGACACATCAGGGATGGAACCTATTCTTGGATCAGCAGAAAATAAATATTACCGTAATAAACTTGAATATACCTTCTCCAATAAACGATGGTTAGATAGGCAGGATATGGCTGAGCGATCAGAAGATCTGGAAGGACCGGATGAGAAGCTGGAGATGAATGCTTTAGGCTTCCATGTACCTCTACGCTTTGATAAGATTCTCGACATTCAACATTGTTATTTACAAGCTGAGCCCTCAAACTCGATAAGAAATAGCGTTCGCACTTACGCCTTAAATAACGGGTTAACATTTTATGATTTGCGTAACCATGAAGGAAATTTAAGAAACCTAATCATCAGAACCTCTTCCACAGGTGAAGTGATGATTGTTGTTGTTTTTGCCTATGCAGAGGAAGAGGTCATCAATGGTTTGATGGAATTCATAAAGTTAAATTTTCCAGAAATAACTTCGTTACAATACATTGAGAATCAAAAGAAAAACGATACCATCTTTGATCAGGAAGTGATCACCTATTCTGGGAGAGATCACATTTTTGAAGATATGGAAGGTTTAAAATTTAAAATTGGCGCGAAGTCTTTCTACCAGACAAACTCTGACCAGGCCTATGAATTGTATAAGATTACCAAAGAATTTGCTGATTTTAAAGGGGACGAACTGGTTTATGACCTTTACACAGGAGCAGGAACTATTGCCAACTTTGTGGCAAGGAGCGTAAAGCAAGTTGTCGGTATTGAATATGTGCCGACTGCGATCCAAGACGCCAAGTTTAACTCGGGTATAAATGATATCCACAATACCATTTTCTATGCGGGAGATATGAAAGATATTTTGACTGTGGAGTTTATAGAGGAACATGGGAAACCGGATGTGGTGATTACTGATCCACCAAGAGCAGGTATGCATGCTGATGTAGTGGAACGTTTACTCGAGATAGAGGCAGAAAAGATTGTATATGTGAGCTGCAATGCAGCCACTCAGGCCAGAGATTTAGCTTTGCTAAATGTAAAGTATCAAGTTGAACGCATCAAGCCTGTTGACATGTTTCCACATACGCAGCATGTGGAGAATGTAGTATTGTTAAGATTGAAGAAATAGTTAGCCAACATACCTTATGGATATAGAAGAATTATTGCCGCAGGAACCGGAACAAGATAAAACGGAGACAACCAAAAGTCCACTTATCAGTTTAGAGAAAGACCTGGAACTATATGCCGAGTCAATTCGCGAAATCTCGGGGGAGATTATGATGGAAGGATTATCTACTAATCCCATTTTTCTTGCCCATCAACACGTAGTAAATATTGGTGAAATAATCTTGGACAGGACAGAGTTAAACACTGACTGGACTATTCAGGCCAGTACAGTCGAAGAGTTTGTGGAAAAGGGAATTATTACTCCCGAAAAAAAGGCATTGTTCCTTAAGAATTACAAAAAGCCTGAAGAGTACATGTGTTTGTTTGTAGTGACACCTGAGGGGGCCAATTTTGTATTTTATCCTTATAAGAAAGGAAATAGATAAAGGTACTAAAAAAACCTGCCGGCATCCACCGAGGCCACTGAAAAAGTTCTTTTAAGCAATACGGGCTTTAAAAAGAGCAGAAGAACCAAGGTTTTCTGCTCTTTTTTTTGTATCTTCTAGTGGATTTAGAAAAGGCATTTAAGATGTTAGCTCAACAACAAAAACTTCAATTTAGTGCTTTTTCAGGCCTCTATGCCCTGATAGTTCCTAAGGACAACCTACTGCGCAAGATCAGCGAACTAATAGATTTCGCATTTATTTACGAAGAGCTTTTGGATAAATATTGTTTAAATAATGGGCGTATGGCAGAAAGTCCTGTACGCATGTTTAAGTACCTGTTGCTGAAAACGATCTACACCATTTCGGACGTTGATGTCGTTGAACGTTCTATGTATGATATGTCCTTCAAATATTTTCTTGACATGTCACCCGAGGAAGCTGTTATCAATCCAAGTTCGTTGACCAAGTTCCGAAAGCTTCGTTTGAAGGATGCTGATCTATTGAACCTTTTAATTGGTAAAACGGTCTCTCTAGCTATAGAGAAAGACATTATTAAGTCAAGGTCTATTATTGTTGATGCTACGCATTCCCTATCCAGATCAAATCCATATTCTGCACTTGAGGTTCTGAGAGAACGTTCAAAACTGTTGCGAAAAGCAGTTTACAGTATAGACGAAGATATGAAAGGCCGCATGCCTGAAAAGAACGCTTCGGGTGAGCTGGCAGATGAATTGGCTTATTGCAAGGAGCTTGAAAAGCTTATTGAATCAGATCAGGCGTTATGTTTAATTCCTGCTGTCAAACAGAAGTTGAACCTGTTAAAGGAAATAGTGGAAGATACTCAGGAAAACTATACGCTTTCCAAAGACAGGGATGCCAGGACCGGACATAAATCAGTTGACAGCAAATTTTTTGGTTACAAGACCCATCTGGCCATGACAGAAGAACGCATTATCACAGCTGCAGTGGTCACCTCGGGTGAGAAAGGTGATGGTCCTGAACTGCCAATTCTTTTGAAAATAAGTCAGGATAATGGAATTCAGGTAGATACGGTGATCGGCGATTCTGCGTATTCTGGCAAGGAGAACCTTAAACTGAAAGATAAAAGTGATCAAAACATAAACATTGTAGCCAAGCTAAACCCTTCGATAACTCAAGGCTTTAGAAAGGATGAAGATAGGTTCGATTACAATAAAGCTGCGGACATGTTTGTGTGTCCTGCAGGACATATAGCCATTCGAAAAGCAAGACAGGGGGAAAAGAACGTTGGAAAAAATCAGGTAGACACCTACTACTTTGACGTTGAAAAATGCAAGATCTGTTCATTAAAAGATAGTTGCTATAAAACCGGGGCAAAGACTAAATCCTATTCCGTATCCATAAAATCAAGTTTACACAAGGGACAGATGGCCTTTCAGCAAACCGAATATTATAGAGAAAAGGCCAGCCACCGATATAAGATTGAAGCAAAGAATAGCGAGTTAAAGAACGTCCATGGTTATGGGCGGGCAATATCTAATGGCATTACCAACATGCAAATGCAGGGAGCGTTAGCGATATTCACTGTAAACCTGAAAAGAATCCTTAAACTAACCACCTAGCCGCATAAAACTTAGAAAAATAGCCTATAAAACCCGTACTCACCTGCTTTTTTACACAAGGCCATACTCACAATAACATGGTTCATAAAAAAAGCGATTAAGTAAAACCAGTGCTTTACTTAATCGCTTTCAGGATTGCTCCTTAACAAGGAACTTTTTCAGTGGCCTCGCATCCACCAGGAAGGTTTTTTAAATATTAACTATCTAAATTTTACTTAAGCTTTTTTACATCCCCACTTTTACTTGTAGAGGTTTTTTTAAGGGAAGCATTCCCTTTATAATACACATCACTTCCTCCACTCGCATCTGCTTGCAGCCCTTTTTCAACATTGACTTTAGCATCTGATCCTCCGCTTGCATTTACTTTAGCATAGTCAACCAAAAGTTCCAGCGCCTCAATGTCGCTCCCGCCACTTAAGCTGGCATTCATATTAACTGCTTTTCCTTTTAAGTCAACATCCGAACCTCCACTTGTTCTTAGTTCCAGATTCTGAGTTGCCAAGCTGAGTGTTATGTCTGAGCCTCCCGAGGCCGAAATGTTGATCGTATTTGTTTTTAATGTATTTTAACCATAGACATCACTGCCTCCGCTTGCGTTAATTGCGGTTATTTTTTTACAAGTAATATATACTTTGATACTTTGGTTTTGCAGTAGGCGGCTCCAGCTGATATTATCTTTGTATTTCACTTTTAGTGAGCTACCAGATTTTTCAACAATCACATTGTCGATCAAATCCTCATGCGCTACCACCTTTACACTTTCTGTATTTCCCTGGCTTAAGTATAAATCTATACCGCTGGAAACAGATATTTCCTGGAAATTAGCAAGCGGTAAATTTCTGTTCTGTTGGGAATGTGCAGGCAAAACATAAAACAATATGAACATTAAAAGAAGTAGGGTTTTGAATTGAGATTGACTTTTCATAGTTCTTACATTAAGCGTTTTGCAATGATTAGACGCAGACCAACACCAAACGTTGCATGGAAGGAATAATATTTTTAGAGACTGAATAATTTATTTTTAGGTAAGTTTGATTATCAATGTTAAAATGGTTCATTTTGTAGCAAAACAAACAAGATAATATAATGCCTGAAACCCAATTACTGATACTCAACCAAAAGCAAATCCAACAAAAAATCAATAGAATCGCTTATCAGATTCTGGAAGATAACTTGGGGGAGAAGGAAATTGTGTTGGCCGGTATCTGGGATAGGGGTTACAAACTAGCTTTGCGGCTTAAAGAAGTCCTTTCCTGCATCTGCGCTATTAAGATCACTATGCTAAAAATAGATCTTGATGGAAAAAACAGTAAATTGGTGGCTAAGACTGATCTTGATGAATCTCAGTGGAAAAATAAGGTAATCATCCTTGTTGACGACGTTTTAAATAGTGGTAAGACCCTCGCTTACGGATTAGGTGTTTTCATAAACACACCCCACAAGAAGATAAGGACCGTTGTTTTAGTTGATAGAAGCCACAAGATATTCCCTATTGCTACAGATTTTGTGGGATTGCAATTGGCAACTGTTTTAAAAGAACATGTTGATGTAGTGATGGACGTAGAGGGTGAAGAAGACAAGGTTTATCTAAGTTGATGTATTGTATTTAATTTCCTGAGAAAAAAGGAAAAGACACCTTAGAAACTTTGTTACATGCAGGACAACTATTTGACAATCCGACTAACCTTATCCTGATTTTTCCTCAGCGACGGAGGTATCCAAGCCAGATGTCCAGCATAGGCTTTGAAAAGGGAATCATGCAAGTTTTTAATGCCTCGAAAAAGAAATTTCAGGTTTTGTTTTTCGCAACACTTATGAATAATTCCACCAGAAAACTATCTCTAAAAACTGAATTTAAAAGTTGGGATGGAGGGGAGTACATGAGTCTGCAGCTCCTTAAAAGCGAATACAACAAACATTACCAGGAAACAATACGTAATCAAATTACTGTTTCATGATTGTGTTTATCTATATAGTGCTAGTATTTTTAATCTTGCGTTTTAGTGTTACGGTATTCAACTTCCTCTCTAATCCTAAGTTAGGCCACTATGGGAAGAAATTTGATGATAAAGTCTCAATAATCATTTCTCCGTCTTCGGTTGATGCTACAGAATTGATTCAATCCATTTCCTGTCAGGACTACAAAAATGTTGAAGTTCTGATGGTAGGTTCTAATGAGGAGCTAAGCACTACCGCAGCAAATGCAAAGGGTAGGTATCTGCTATTTGTAGATTCATGCTCGGTAATTAAAATGGGTCTTTTAAACAGCCTTATTTATAGGGCTAAAGTTTTTAATTTAAAGTTAGTTGTGCTAATACCTAACAGAAGTCTCAATAGTTTCCAAGACTACTTATTGGAACCAATTCCAGACTTTGTTTTACTCAACTTATTGCCTTTGCGTTTGGTAAGGCTGCTAAACCTACCCTGGTCAGCCGCAGCCTGGGAACGACACGTATTTTATGACGCCGAAAGTTATAAACGAAGAAATGCGGATAGCGAAGAGGGCGAAAAAGATGAAAAAAAGGCTGAAACATTACTTGCGAATGGAATGATTTTGAGTAACAAACGGACTTCAGTCAACGAAGCATCTAAACAATTGTTATCGACTTTTGATAGAAACCCGCTAACAATTGCGGTTTACTTGTTGTTTTTAATCGCGGGGCCATTGGTTTTGATTTTGAACTCCCAACTTGCGTTTATTTCGCTACCGTTTGGACTCATATTTTTAACAAGAATAATGATCTCCTTTTTAACTAAGCAAAACCCTTTGATAAATGTGATTCTTCATCCTTTGCAAATGGTAGCGCTAACAGGACTATTAATTTCTGGCACCTTAAAAAAATTGTTTACCTCTGGAATACATTCGAAAAGTTAATATCATGCTCTTTTTACGTAGTTTTGTGTTGTAAAAGTGTGGAACCTATAATGAATTACGATTTAACCGTCACCATAGATAAGGCATCAGGATTCTGTTTTGGGGTAGTTTATGCCATCGATATGGCAGAGGATATACTTGATCATGAAGATTATTTATACTGTTTAGGTGACATAGTTCATAATGATGAGGAAGTAAAACGGCTTACGGTTAAAGGTCTTCGGATAATTACTCACGATCAATTCAAAAATTTGTACGGTGAAAAGGTGCTTATCAGGGCACATGGTGAAGCGCCTTCGACTTATGAGCTAGCGCTAAACAATAATCTCACATTAATTGATGCTTCTTGTCCAGTGGTGTTAAAGCTCCAAAATCGAATAAAAAGCTCCCATGATGATAATGAACAGATCCTTATTTTTGGCAAACACGGCCACGCTGAAGTGATAGGTTTGCAAGGCCAAACCGACGGTGAGGCCATTGTTTTTCAGGATCTTTCTGAATTGGATCATGTAGAATTACCTTCAAAATTTACACTGTATAGTCAGACAACCAAAAGCACCGACAAATTTTACGACATCAAAGACCAGCTCATAGGTAGGGGGTATGAGGTGAAGGCCAACGATACGATTTGTCGCCAGGTTTCTAACCGATACTCAGATCTTGAGAAGTTTGTGGTGAACTACGATGTCATTTTATTTGTGTCTGGTAAGAAATCGTCTAACGGCAAAGTCTTGCATGAGGTTTGCAAAAAGTTCAATCCAAATTCTTACTTCATATCACATATTGAAGAAATAAACTTCAGCTGGTTATCTCCACGTGATAAGGTGGGAATTTGTGGAGCTACATCAACTCCTATGTGGCTAATGGAAGAAGTTAAGACTTTTCTTCTCAATCATTAAAAAGTAATTATTCAATTTTCGCAAGTAAGAACAAAGTTTTAAAAAGTTAATATTTTAGTATATTATGGGAAAAAAGGGTGTATTGTTAGTGAATTTGGGAACTCCTGATAGTCCGGAAGTTAGCGATGTAAGGAAGTATCTTGATCAGTTTCTGATGGATGAGCGGGTAATTGATATCAATGCTTTCAATCGTACATTACTTGTGAAAGGCATTATAGTTCCGTTCCGCAGTCCGAAAACCTCCAAATTGTATAAAGAGGTCTGGGATGAAAACGGCTCTCCTTTGCTGTATTACAGCAAAATTCAGACAGCTTTATTGCAAAAAAAACTTGGTGATGATTACCATGTAGAGCTTGCAATGCGTTATCAAAACCCTTCTATAATTTCAGCGTTAGAAAAGATGAAAGCCGGTTTGGTAGATAGTATTAAGGTCATTCCGATGTTTCCACAGTATGCGTCTGCCAGTACTGGATCAGTGATGCAAAGTGTTATGGAAATCGTAGGCAAATGGGCTACCATACCTCCAATTTCTTTTGTTAATTCATTCCACGATAACGAATTGATGATTGAAACTTTTGCTGAGAACGCCGCTAAATACAATCCTTCCAGTTTCGATCATATACTTTTTAGCTTCCATGGTCTTCCGCAACGTCAGCTTTTAAAGTGCGATCAAACCGGTCATTACTGCCTGAAAAAAGATGCATGTTGTGATAATTTCAATGACACCAATAAGTTTTGTTATTCCGCACAGGGGCACCATACTGCTAGCCTTATCGCGGCGAAATTAGGAATTGAAAGGGAGAATTACACAGTATGCTTTCAATCGCGATTGGGTAAAGAACCTTGGGTTCAACCTTATACAACCGATGTTTTGAAAAAATTGGCTGCTGAAGGTAAAAAACGCTTACTAGTATTTAGCCCGGCCTTCGTTGCAGACTGCCTGGAAACACTTTACGAAATCACCGTAGAGTACTATGAAGAATTTAAAGCTTTAGGAGGCGAACATGTTCAGCTAGTAGAAAGTTTAAATGACAATCCAAAATTTATTGATGCATTAGCAGACATGGTAATCGCATAGGCTATTACTGTTCCAGCCTGCTGAACAGATAGTTAAAGATTTTTTCCGTTGACCCCTTTTGTTCATCGACATAACGGCCGGCAAGTTGACCGGGTTCAGGTGTTGATGTTAAACTTTTGAACGCATTGTTTAGCTCGGCATTATTAGAAATGCTTTTGGCGCCTCCTATGCTGATCAAATCTTTTGCTTCCTGGAACCTTTGGTAGTTTGGTCCGAAGATCACTGGAATCCCAAATGCTGCGGCTTCAAGCGTATTGTGGATGCCAACTCCAAAACCACCACCAATATAAGCGATATTCCCATACTGATAAATTGAAGAAAGTAGTCCGATGTTGTCTATGATCAAAACTTGTGCGGTGTTCTCAACTCCAGCGTTTGAGAATTTAATAGAATTTGGAAAAAGCCTTTCGATATTGGAAATGTGATTCCGATCTATTTCATGTGGGGCGATGATGAATTTCCAGTCTGATTGAACTTTAGCAAGCTCGCTAATCAGTTGTTCATCTTCCGGCCAGCTGCTTCCAGCAATAAAAACTTTCTCATTTTTGGAGAATCTCGCAACAATTTCCAGTTGCTTGGGTGATTGAGCATTTTCTGAAACACGGTCAAAGCGCGTGTCGCCGCTTACGGTGACATTAGCGATGTTTATTTGCTGGAGCAAATTCTTACTCTCTTCGTTTTGCACAAAGAAGTGACTAACAAAACTTAAGATCTTCCTGTTGAATCCTCCATACCATTTGAAGTATATTTGTCCTGGTCTGAAAATTCCTGATATGATGAAGATAGGGATTTGCCTCGTAGATAAGGTATTATAGTAGTGATACCAATATTCATATTTAGTAAAAATGACCATTTCCGGGTTAAAAGCCGCAATGAGTTTATTGGCATTATAGGAAGTGTCTAAAGGAAGATAAAATACACCATCGGCTTCGGGATAATCTTTTCTGATTTCATATCCTGAAGGAGAAAAAAAGGTGATAACAATGCGCTTACCAGGATAAACTTTTTTTATCTTTTCGAGGACGGGTCTTCCTTGTTCAAATTCGCCAAGTGATGCGAAATGAAACCAGATGTGCTTTTTCGTAGGGTCTATAATCTGACCTACTTTTTTAAGTAAATTGACTCTCCCTTTTGTGAAAAGTGCCGCCTTTCTATTGAATAGAGCAAAAATAGCAATAATTGACCCGTAAAACTGAATTCCAATATTGTAAAGCCAAAGCATTTTGTTCGTTTATTTATTAACTTAGCCGAAGATACTTCAATAAAATTAGAATGAAATTCATAAGGTGTAATTACCCGTTTTAATCTTTGAGTAGATAGATATTTCGCAGAAAATACAGTTATAAATATAAAAATTGATGGAGCGTAAAAGAGTGTTGATTACGGGTGCTGCTGGCTTTTTAGGCTCACACTTGTGTGATAGGTTTATCAAAGAAGATTATTATGTTATCGGAATGGATAATCTTATTACGGGCGATCTTCAGAATATCGAGCATCTATTCGGATTGGAGAACTTTGAGTTCGCCCACCATGATGTTTCAAAATTTGTATATGTATCAGGCCCACTTGATTATATCTTGCATTTTGCTTCACCTGCCAGTCCAATTGATTACCTAAAAATTCCCATTCAAACTTTGAAAGTAGGATCATTAGGTACACATAATCTTTTGGGACTGGCAAAAAATAAAGGCGCCAGAATGCTGATTGCTTCTACTTCAGAGGTATATGGCGATCCAAGTGTAAATCCACAACCGGAAGAGTATTGGGGTAATGTAAACCCTGTTGGTCCAAGAGGAGTTTATGATGAAGCAAAGCGTTTCCAGGAAGCCATGACCATGGCTTATCATACCTTCCACGGTTTGGAAACCAGAATCGTTAGAATATTTAACACCTATGGACCAAGAATGCGTCTAAATGATGGCCGCGTCTTGCCAGCATTTATTGGCCAGGCTTTAAGAGGCGAGGATTTAACAGTTTTCGGCGACGGATCTCAAACTCGGTCGTTTTGTTATGTGGATGACCTCGTCGAGGGCATTTATAGATTATTGCTGTGCAACTATGCGCAGCCTGTTAACATTGGTAATCCTGATGAAATCACCATCAAACAGTTTGGCGAGGAAATCATTAAGTTAACGGGAACATCGCAAAAATTAGTGCTGAGAGATCTTCCTGTTGATGATCCAAAACAACGTAGACCTGATATTACCAAAGCAAAAGCCTTATTGGGCTGGGAGCCAAAGGTAAGCAGAGCGGAAGGATTGAAGATTACCTACGAATATTTCAAGTCGCTACCAGCAGAAGCGCTAACTAATAAAGAACATAAAGATTTCACAACTTACAATCGATAAAAGAAGAATGCCTAAAATATTAGTAACCGGAGGAACAGGATTTATTGGTTCGCACACCGTAGTAGAACTTCATAACGCAGGATACGAAGTTGTTATCATTGATGACTTTTCTAATTCTAGTCATAAAATACTTAAGCAAATTGAAGCGATTATTGGCATTGTTCCGGAGTGTGTAGCGCTTGATCTATGTGATGAAAGCAAGGTTAATGAATTTGCTGCTCAACATCCCGATGTCGCAGGAGTAATTCACTTCGCCGCTTTCAAAGCCGTGGGGGAATCTGTTCAGAAACCGCTTGAATACTATAAAAATAACTTTTACTCGCTCATTAATGTTATCAACGCTTACAAACGTTCGCTGAGTCTGGTATTCTCGTCTTCCTGCACTGTATATGGTCAGCCAGATGTGTTGCCAGTAACTGAATTCGCTCCAACCAAAAAAGCAGAGTCTCCTTATGGGAATACTAAGCAGATTGCTGAAGAGATTCTTCAAGAAACCTGTGCTGTAACTCCATCTTTGCATGTAATTTCTCTTCGTTACTTTAATCCCGTAGGGGCACACAGTACTGCATTGATTGGTGAATTACCAATTGGTGTTCCTCAGAATCTTGTTCCTTTTATCACACAGTCGGCGATCGGTAAACGTGGACAGATTACTGTGTACGGAAATGATTACGATACTGCTGATGGAAGTGCTGTGAGAGACTATATTCACGTTGTGGATTTAGCTAAGGCCCATGTAGCCGCCATCAGGCGCCTGGAGGCAAAGAAGGCAGAATCAAACTATGAAGTCTTCAATTTAGGTACTGGGAAAGGATCAACAGTTTTGGAGATCGTAAATGCTTTCGAACAGTCAACAGGGGAGAAGCTTAACTATGCCATCGGCCCTAGAAGGAATGGTGATGTGGAGAAAGTGTGGGGGGATGTAACCAAATCTGCAGAGGTTTTAGGTTGGAAAGCTGAACTTGGTGTAGAGGACATGATGCGCTCAGCCTGGAATTGGGAAAAGTATTTAAAGGATAATCCTTTTTAATGCGTTTAGCTGAGCACAAAGATCTCAAGGCGGAGATTAAATCCTTACCTGAAAAGGAAAAGGATAAGCTGTTGCTTAGACTTATTGCAAAAGATAAGGTATTGACTGAACACCTTCATTTTATGCTTCTTGAAAATGAGGAAGATCTTAATTCAAGATTTCAGCACCTTCGAGAGCATATTGATGAAGGTATAAAGGAATTGAATTCGGCGAGAAAGGGTTCATCCAAGGATATACTTTTGAAGATAAGAAAGCTGAGTGGAAGTATTAGCCATCATCAAAAGGTCACAAAGAATACAATGACCGAGATCGAATTAAGAATTCATCTTCTAAAAGATGTTCCGATTGATTTTAAAGACGGTATTTTCTCTCCGATGTATAAGTTCAATGAAAAGTTATTCATCTATTATGTTAAGGCCGTAATCGCTTTACTTAATAAGTTTAAAAGGCTTCATGAGGACATACAGTTTGACATGAAGGTACAAGTAAATGTCATTCTAAAAAAAATATATACTCACAAAACCGCTGTTATCGCCACGGAATTGGGGTTGCCAAATGAAATATGAGCTTATAGCTAATGAATCCTTCTACTCGTACCTTAAAGCTTCAACTGGATCCAGTTTTGAAGCTTTTTTTGCAGGATAGTATCCTGAAGCGATCCCTACAAGAACGCAAAGCGCAAATCCTCCTGATATCCATTGCCATGGGATCAGAAAGGAGCCACCCATAGCGAAGGAAATTAAGTTCCCAAGGGCTATACCCAGAAAAATCCCAAAAGCTCCACCCATAAGACAGATCATAACTGCTTCCATAAGAAACTGTTTTCTGATAACCGATGGGTTTGCGCCGATCGCTTTTCTGATACCTATTTCGCGGGTTCTTTCTGTAACGGATACAAGCATAATGTTCATCAGACCTATCGATGCGCCAATTAAAGTTATTCCTCCAATAGCTATTCCACCCATTACTATGTATTTCAGGTTTTCAAATAATGTTTGCGCGACGGCATCACTTTTAATGATCTCAAAGTTATTGGGTTCCGCAATCTTAACCTTTCTTATTTTCCTGAACTCACCTGTAGATTCGCCAATAACATTTTCCATCTGGTCATTGTTGACGACCATAACTGTGATGGTATAGGAAGGATTTGAGTTTGAATTGATTAGTTTGGCCTTTAGGAGCGGGACAAATACTGCTCTGTCACCACTAAAGCCCATACTCTGACCTTTTGACTCGAGTACTCCGACTACTTTGAGGCGATGGTTTCCAACATTGATGATTTTATCCAATGGGGATCCGTCTTTAAAGAGTTTTGTGCTTATCTCACTACCAATAATACACAGATTGTTTCCACCCTGCGTTTCTGCGATGGTGAAATTTCTACCCATCCCAAGATTTAGTCCCTGAGAATTTAATCCATTCTCATCAATTCCCATGATGTTAATATTTGGATTGGTCTTTTCATTATCGTATTTTGCTGTAGCACCACCACTAGCGTTTACGCTTATAGCTACAGTTGCAGGCGCAATAAGATGTTCTTTAAAGTTAATCGCATCTTCATATTTAATTGACCTGAATGGTTTCGGTCTTTGCCCGCCACCACCGATCCTAATGCCTATACCTCTGTTCCTGATGGTAAATGAATTGGCACCCATACTTGAGAAAGCTTCTGTCATACTTTTTTTTACAGCATCTAGTGTGGTTAATATCCCCACTAAAGCTGACAAGCCTATTGCTATAATTAATGCAGTTAGCATTGTACGCAACCTATTACTTTTTATGGAATGTATGGCTAGTTTGGCGTTTTCGGTATAGGTCATTATTGTTAGATAAAATCTCTGTGGGTGTAAAATAAAAAGTCCCGCTGTTAAGACAACGGGACTGGTTATAATGTTACAATTATGATTAATTAAACGGCAAAGCTTGTGCCGCAACCACAAGTGCTGGCCGCATTTGGGTTACTGAAAGTAAAGCCTCTAGAGTTCAAGCCGTCATGCCAATCTACCTGCATTCCCAGAAGATACATTTGGTGGGCTTTATTCATGAAGACTCTAATTTCATCTATCATAAATTCCTGATCACCATCTTTTTTTTGATCGAAACCTAGAACATAGCTCATCCCTGAACAACCACCTCCATCTACACCAACACGTAAACCAAAGTCTTCAGAGATCTCTTGCTGGTCTCTTAACTTCAGAAGTTCTTTAACCGCACCTGCTGTAAATACTACCGGTGCAAACGCTGTTTCAACTGTATTACTCATAGCTTATAAATAAATATTTCTTCACCTACTGAAAAAACTGATTTCTGATGTAAAGATAAATAAAATGTACATTTTTGTTGAGGTGACCTCTTAATTATTACCGTAGATAAACAATTTCAAATGTATTTACCAGCTTTTCTATATCAAGTCGCAACGTTTATTATTCCTGCAATAGTCATTCTTACTTTTGCACATTATTTATTCAGAAAAGAGTTCGACAAATATCTGGATCTTAAATTTCCTGAAACAACATCCACAGGTAATGATGAGTTGCTCCCGCTTAAACTTCAGGCGCACGAAAGGATGATCGTGTTTGTTGAACGTATCAATCCATCAAATGTTCTGGTAAGATTACATCATCGAGGTATCAATGTTGCAGATCTGCAATCTTTAGTAATAAACGAAATCAATTCAGAATATCAGCACAACATCACGCAGCAGCTTTATATTGGATATGAAACCTGGAATGTAATAAAAAGGCTAAAGGAAGACACGATAGCAATGGTTGGTAATGCGGCTAAGGGTCTTGAATCGGATGCAACCGGGGTCGATTTAAGCAAGAGGATCTTACAACATATTTCTTTAATGCAGGAAAACCCTTACGATTTAACCCTAACGCTGATAAAAAAGGGAATTCACTAGAAATCATATTATGGAGAATAAATTTGTCACAACGTCCGGCATAGAAATTAAGGAAGTTTACTGTTCTGCCATTCCTCTTGAGGATAGTCCTGGAATATTTCCTTTCACCAGGGGTATTCAAAAGGACATGTACAGAGGTCGATTGTGGACCATGAGGCAGTATGCAGGCTTCTCAACAGCAGAAGAATCGAATAAGCGTTATCACTACTTACTTGCTCAAGGGACCACTGGTTTATCAGTGGCTTTTGATCTACCAACTCAGATAGGGTATGATTCTGATCATGAAATGTCTGACGGTGAGGTCGGTAAGGTAGGCGTGGCTATTGACTCTTTGAGAGATATGGAACAACTATTTGATGGCATAGAGTTGCAAAAAATAACTACCTCAATGACCATAAATGCTACCGCATCCATTTTGCTGGCCATGTATATTGCATTGGCCAAGAAGCAGGGCGCAGATATTCGACAAATTTCAGGTACCATTCAGAATGATATATTAAAAGAGTATGCTGCAAGGGGAACCTATATATACCCACCAAAGGCCTCCATGCGTATTATCACTGATATATTTGAATATTGTAGCAAAGAAGTTCCTAAATGGAATACTATATCAATCTCCGGATACCACATTAGAGAAGCTGGAAGTACGGCCGTTCAGGAACTCGCTTTCACGCTTGCGAATGGGAAAGCTTACTTGATTGCGGCATTGGAAAAGGGATTGGATATAAATGTATTTGCAAAGCGTTTATCCTTTTTCTTCAATTGTCACAATAACTTTTTTGAAGAGATTGCGAAATTTAGGGCTGCTAGAAGAATGTGGGCTAACATCACAAAATCATTAGGGGCAGCAGACGAAAAAGCTCAAATGTTAAGATTTCATACGCAAACCGGAGGTTCGACTTTGACAGCTCAGCAGCCTTTGAATAACGTGGTTCGGGTGGCCAATCAGGCCATGGCTGCGGTAATTGGAGGAACTCAATCCTTGCATACTAATGGTTATGATGAGGCATTGTCCTTACCTACTGAAGCCGCTGCGAAAGTGGCTTTGCGTACTCAACAAATCATTGCCTTTGAGAGCGGAATTACTGATACGGTAGACCCTCTGGGAGGCTCTTATTTTATCGAAAGTTTGACTAATGAAATTGAATCAGCTGCACAGCTATATATAGATAAAATTGACGCTATGGGGGGTGCTGTAAATGCTATTGAAAATGACTATGTGCAAAACGAGATTGCGGCTGCTTCTTATAAATACCAGCTGGAAGTTGAAGAGGGTAGTAGGGTTATTGTAGGAGTGAATCGTTTTGTTCAACAGGAGGA
This sequence comes from Pedobacter sp. JCM 36344, assembly GCF_046546555.1. Taxonomy (NCBI): domain Bacteria; kingdom Pseudomonadati; phylum Bacteroidota; class Sphingobacteriia; order Sphingobacteriales; family Sphingobacteriaceae; genus Pedobacter; species Pedobacter sp. JCM 36344. The sequence continues at coordinate 8,629 of NZ_JBKHKK010000007.1, read as the reverse complement.
AGGAACAATAGAAGGATTCAAGATAGATGATTCAATTCGCCTTGCGCAATCGGACAAGATAGCGCTCCTGAAGTCTGAAAGGGATGATTTGTTGGTTAAGAACGCTCTTGCTAATTTGAAGGATACAGCCTTAGGTGAGGAAAATCTCATGCCTGTCATATTGGTTGCAGTAGAAGCTTACGCCACACTTGGTGAAATCGCCAACGTATTCCGTGAGGTATTTGGGGAACATAAGCAATGTTAAAAAATAGTTATCAACACAAAAAATTTAGGTTAAGCATGATATGCTGTTGCAAGCTAAGTACTTACAAAATAGATGAAATTTATGTTTCATTTGTTGATAATTTTTTGAATATTCGATCTCTCGAAACAGCCAGTTTTTAGTGCTTGTATCGTTACTGTAAACCAACAAATTATAGAATTGCAATGGAAAAAACTTGTACCGAAGTATGGAAGAATTGTCTCCAAATCATTAAGGATAACATTCCGAACCAAAGTTTCAAAACTTGGTTCGAACCGATATCAGCTCTGAAATTGGATGGCAAAGTTTTAACCATCCAGGTTCCTAGTTTGTTTTTCTATGAATGGTTGGAAGAACATTACGTAGGGCTATTGCGTAAAACAGTGAAAAAGCAACTTGGAGATGAAGGTAGGTTAGAATATAATATCGTTGTAGACAAATCATCGAACACCGGTTCTCCTTATACTACTAATATGCCGAGTAACGGAAATGGGGCAGAAGCAAAGATTCAATCAATGCCAATTCCTGTTTCAATAAATAAGGATATTAGAAACCCATTTATAATACCTGGGTTGAAAAAGCTGAACGTAGATCCTCAGCTGAATTCAAACTACACTTTTGATAACTACATTGAAGGAGATTGCAATCGTTTAGCAAGATCTGCAGGCTATGCTGTTGCGGCAAAGCCTGGCGGTACTTCTTTCAATCCATTAATGATCTATGGCGGGGTAGGCTTAGGTAAAACGCACCTTGCGCAGGCTATTGGCAACGAGATTAAGCGTAACATGCCAGATAAACTGGTAATCTACGTGTCTTGCGAGAAATTCTGTCAGCAGTTTGTTGACTCTTTAAAAAACAATACCATTAATGACTTTGTGAATTTCTATCAGGCAATGGATGTAATCATTATGGATGACGTACACAACTTTGCGGGTAAAGAAAAAACTCAGGATATCTTCTTCCATATCTTTAATCATCTGCATCAGTCGGGTAAACAAGTGATCTTGTCCTCTGATAAGGCGCCAAAAGACTTAGCAGGTTTAGAAGAAAGGCTCTTGAGCCGTTTTAAATGGGGGCTTTCTGCCGATCTTCAGATCCCTGATTTGGAAACAAGGATTGCTATCCTACGGAAAAAGATGTATGCTGACGGAATTGAACTTCCTGCAGAAGTGGTAGAGTATGTTGCCCATAACATTGACAACAATGTTCGTGAGCTTGAAGGCGCTATGGTTTCATTACTTGCGCAGTCTACCCTAAACAAGAAAGACATCGATCTTGCTTTAGCAAAACAAATGCTGAAGAACTTTATCAAGAATACTACTAAAGAGATCTCAATGGAATACATTCAGAAACTAGTATGTGACTATTTTGAAGTACCTATTGACATGGTGAAATCCCAAACACGAAAGCGAGAGATTGTACAGGCACGTCAAATTTCTATGTATCTTTCTAAGAGCCATACGAAATCTTCACTAAAAACTATCGGTGCTTTTTTTGGAGGAAGAGATCACTCAACAGTTATTTATGCTTGTCAGACTGTTGAAGATTTAATTGATACCGATAAAAAATTCAAAGGATATGTTCACGATATCCAAAAGAAATTAAAGATGAGCTAGTCTTTTAGGCTAGCTCACCCAAAGCCATCAAACCATACATCAAAGCAGTGCAGTGAATAGACTGTGCAATTTCATTGGTCTTAAGTAGCTGTTTTACCTCCGCAATTGTATATTCCTCAACAACTAAAATCTCATGTTCATCTAAATGTTGTTTGTGAGTTTTAACACCTCCCTTCAACAAATAGGTATAAGAGATGTTATTAGATGTTGCAGGATTTGGATAGTTGCTGGCCAGAAGTTCAACACTATCAAAAGTGTAACCCGTTTCTTCCAGCATCTCTCTTTTTATAGCTTCTTCAGGACTTTCCTCTCCATCGATCACCCCACCGGGTATTTCCAATGAAATGATATCACCTCCATGGCGATATTGGCGAACCATAATGATTTTATTATCCTGAGTAATAGCAACTGCTGTTACCCAGTTTGGGTACTCAAGAACATAGTAGTCGTCTTTAATCACTCCGTTCTGGAGGTCAACAACATCAACCCTCAACGTTGCCCACTTCTCTTTAACAAGGTATTTGGAAGAGATTGTTTTCCATTTTATAATTTCCATCTATAAGATATAAAGGATTACCAGCTTCCGCTGCTACCGCCGCCGCCGAAACTACCACCGCCGAATCCACCGAAACCGCCGCCGCCGCTACTACTGCTACCACCGCCGCCCCAGCCACCGCCAGAGCTTCTACCACTTCCTAAAAGCATACCCAAAAATAAGGCGTTCGAAACACCACGGCCACCAATCACCTGACCACCACCACCACCGCCTCCTCTTTTAATTAAGGCAACTACCACCGCAATGATGACGATTAAGATCACGATCGATCCGATGCCTCCGCCCTTATTGTTTTTGGATTTTGGCGCATCATTTTTATACTCACCCCTCGTGTATTTTATAATAGAAGTTGTTCCATCTTCGAGTCCCTGGTAATAGTTTCCAGCTTTGAAGGCTGGTTTTATATCGTTTTCAATGATTCGTTTTGCATAGATATCAGGCAAAACACCCTCTACGCCATAGCCTGTCTGAATAGAGATTTTACGATCGCCGAGTGCAACTACGATCATTATGCCGTTATTTTTGCCGGCCTGACCTACACCCCACTTGCGACCTAGTCCTAGCGCGTATTCGTTAATATCATAATCTCCAACAGTTTTCACAATTGCGATTGCGATCTGTGTAGAACTTGAGTCACCGAATGTGATTAGTTTTTGCTCTAACTGCTGTTTTTGAGCAGTGCTTAAGGTATTTGTGTAATCGTTAACCAGTGTGCTTGGCTTGGCAGGAAAGTCTTGCGCGAATCCGGCATAGCTGGATGAAATCAGGAATAATGCGATTAGTAGTTTTTTCATACTCACTAACGTTTGTTTTGATCCATAAAAACAATCTCGTTCGGAAGTTCATTGATGTCTCCCTGTTCAAAGGGGTAGAAAGTGGCCAACTTTTCGCCTGCCAACAGGATGCCTGCAATGATGCCTTGTGTTAAATTGCCGGAAGCGAAGTGTGCTTGCATGGCTACTTTGGTTGTTTCCCAGAAATCTTTTGGCACCACTCTGTTTATACCACTATCTCCAATTATGGCGAATTTATGATCGGCATGAGCCAAATATATTAACACACCATTATGTCTTGAAGTCTTATGCATCCCCAACTTACTAAAATGAGAAGTAGCCCTTTCAATTGGATCGCCTTCACAATGCTTATCTATTGCTATTCTAATCTCTCCAGAGGTTGCTTTCTCAGCTTCAGCGATTGCATTGGAGATTTGTTCTTGTTGTTCTTCTGTGAATATGCCCATGATAGGATTGTATGTGAAAAATAAAAGATAATGATTGTCTAATCTCTTAAACGCACATTACCTTTATTATTGTCAAAGATTAAAATTCAACTTTTGGCGCATTTTGTGAACCTGCCTCTGCTTTGAAAGCAGCCTTCTGGTTAAAACCAAACATACCCGCTGTCAGGTTATTCGGAAATGACCTCACCTTTGTATTGTAAGTTTGCACGGACTCATTGAAGTCTTTTCTGGAAACGGCAATTCTATTTTCAGTTCCTTCCAACTGAGCGGAAAGCTCACTAAACTGTTGTGTAGCCTTCAATTCCGGGTAATTTTCAGTTAACACCATCAGTTTACCCAGAGCCTGACTTAATTGCCCTTGAGCTGCCTGATATTTCTGCATGTTTTCTTCCGTTAGTTTGTCTGGATCGATAGTGATCTGACTCGCTTTAGAACGGGCCTCTATCACTTGGGTCAGTGTGGTTTGTTCAAATTTTGCAGCACCTTTGACTGTACTTACTAAATTTGGGATAAGATCTGAGCGACGTTGGTATTGAGTTTCAACTTGTGCCCATTTGGTTTTAACATTCTCGTCCATTTTTATAAGACCGTTGTAACCACAGCCACTAACAGCGACGAGTAGAAACAAAACTCCGACTACTACTAAAACTACTTTTTTCATATTTTCTGTTTTTGTTTAAGATAACAACCCTTTACGGGAGATATCGTTTGTTTTCAATTGTTAATCTACAGATTAGAACTCAATAAGTATACCTTTGTTACAATGGGAGGCAAAAACCTGACAATCTTCAGTTGTTGTCAGGTTGATTAATGCTCTACTCAACCTCTCAAGACATTCTGACACTTCCTGAAGAAGATAAGTTTGCCTTATTCCTATCCTTCGGTATTCGTACCTTTGTTTCATTCGGGATAGATACCTGACTACATTATATGCAGAAAGACATAGAAATAACCATCGCTCCTGAAGATCTTGAGCTCAAACATACGATAAATGAGCAGCTTGCTGCTGCCCTGAACTTAGGAGTAAAGCATATAGGTGGCTATCAAATTTTAAAAAGGTCAATTGATGCGAGATCCAGAAAAGTAATTTATCGCCTCCAAGTGAAGGTTTTTATTGATGAGAAACCTGTGGAACAGCTAGTAAATTATACTTATCCAAATGTTTCTAATGGTAGGCGCGTCATTATTGTTGGCGCTGGTCCGGCAGGATTGTTCGCTGCTTTACAGTGCATAGAGAATGGTTTGAAGCCAGTAGTTTTAGAACGTGGAAAAGACGTAAAGCAGCGAAGGCGCGATCTTGCAGCGATAAATAAAGATGGCCTAGTTAACACGGAATCAAACTACTGTTACGGGGAAGGAGGGGCTGGAACTTACTCAGATGGCAAACTTTACACCCGATCCAACAAACGCGGGGATATCAATAAAGTATTGCAAATTTTTGTGCAACACGGGGCGACCGCTGATATTATGATTGATGCTCGTCCGCATATCGGCACCAACAAGCTTCCTCAAATTATTACAAGCATCCGGGAGACTATTTTAAATGCTGGTGGGGAAGTTCATTTTAATCAAAAAGTAACTGATCTAACTGTATCGTTTGGCAAAATAACTGGCGTGGTAGTTAACGATGGTGAAACACTTAAAACGAATGCTGTGATCTTGGCTACTGGTCATTCTGCCAGAGATATTTATGAGTTGTTAAATAGCAATGGCATCACTGTTGAGGCGAAACCCTTCGCCTTAGGTGTTCGCATAGAGCATCCGCAGGCCATTATTGATGCTGCCCAATACCACTGTGCTATTAGAAGTGAATTTTTGCCTCCTGCCTATTATAGCTTGGTGGAACAGGTGGAAGAACGCGGGGTGTTCTCATTCTGTATGTGCCCCGGTGGCATTATTGCACCTTGTGCTACACATGATAATGAGATTGTGGTTAATGGATGGTCTCCTTCTAAAAGAAATAATCCTTTTGCCAATTCAGGCACAGTAGTACAAATCACCCTTGATGATGTGCAAGGTGAAGATCCTTTGCGGATGATGAACTTTCAATCCGAAATAGAAAAGAACGCTTTTAGATTAGGTGGCGGTGATTTGGTTGCACCGGGACAGCGGATGGTTGATTTTGTGGAAAAGAGACTATCTGTAGACCTGCCAGTAAATTCTTATTTGCCGGGTACCAAAAGTGCATTACTTGATGAAATTCTTCCAGGATTTGTTGCATCAAGCCTAAGGAAAGCATTGCCTGTGTTTGGTAAGAAGATGAAAGGTTACTATACCAATGAGGCTATTTTAGTGGGTGTTGAAAGCAGAAGTTCTTCACCTGTTCGGATCCCGAGGGATAAGGAAAGCTACCAGCATCCATTGGTTTCAGGGTTGTTTCCATGCGCAGAAGGTGCGGGATATGCTGGAGGTATCGTTTCTGCCGCAATCGACGGCATTAACTGTGCGAATGCGGTATTGAAAGTTAGCTAAACACTATCTGAATTTGTTTGTTGTAAAATTTAATACGATATATACTACGTTATGAAGAAAACTTTAATTATTGGAGCCACGCCAAATCCTGCACGATATGCTTTTAAAGCTGCTCAGCTGCTTAAATCTAAAGGTCATGACATTGTTAATGTTGGAATCAAGAAAGGGGAGGTAGCCGTTGAAGAGATTGAGATGCCTGATGCAATCCACAATGATATTCATACAATTACTTTATACATCGGTACGGATTTGCAAGCTCAATACCATAATTATATCCTTAAGACTAGCCCTAAGCGGGTCATTTTTAACCCTGGAACTGAAAATGAGCAGCTAGAGACATTGCTTAAACAGAATGGCATTGAGCCAGTGGAGGCGTGTACATTAGTCTTATTGTCTACTGGTCAGTATTAATCTATTCTAAACAGCTAATTCAACTTAGCATTTCTTATGCAATCTCAGTTTGAGCTTGGTTCTAATTTTTATATCGCTGAATTTACCAAAATTCTTCCGGTTTGTTCAAGCAATCTTATTGTAGTCCATTATTAGCTTTCTATCGGTTTTTTTAATAAAATAGGCGTTTAAGGACTTCTATGCCAAAAGTACAGGACAACAGCGTGTCAACTACACTATTCACTATAGGCAGTAGATGAGCTTTTAGCCGAAGCTGTTTAGATAGGTTTGCATTGATCTGGCATTCGGCTATTATAATTCTAAATTTCTCCAACTCTGTTTTTTGAGAAAATACTGTCGTTGATATGTGGTTTGTACTGAAGTTTTTCAAATACCGCTCCGCTATGTGTTTTATGGCTGTTTGCTTCGGGCCGAGCGCTAGCAGACACGAAGCAGACCCGAAGCAGACACGAAGCCGAGACATAGCTGAGGGCACTAGTAATAAACTAGTAACGCCGTTCTTTGTGGCCCTGAAATAGGGAAATGTAGAAGTATTTAGTAGCATAATTAGAAGCAGCATTGGTTGATTGCTTAAACGAACCTACAATACTGCTATTTAAAAAAAGCAGATTTTATATTTAAAAAGTGTTAACTGCACACTTAAACTGGTAACTGTACACATAAATCCTTAAGTGTTCACTTAAAATGCTAACTGCGCAATAAGCAATTAAGGCTTAAATTGCCCACCAGCATCTCAATTAATATTTTTCAAGATCACAATGGGTTAGAAATTAATCTGTTGCTTGATCAAGCTTTGGTTCGAAACAATGTACAGGCACTACCGCGAAAAATGCTCGAGCAATAATATAAAACTTTTCAGCGGTCATTTTACTGCTAAAATATCAACAAAATATAATCCAATCATTATCATATGATAATGATTGGATTCGCAATAGCAAATACTGTTGATCAAAATTTATAACTTCAATTTAATGATCTGCTAATTATGGTTGCACCATAATCTACCAAGAAATGATACCTGGAAAGAATGAAAATAGACCCGAACTTAAAAAACTTTTTAAAATATAAGAAAAGATGATCTGATTGTTGTTCGGAAATGGGATCGTCTTGGTAGATCACTTTAAAATCCGGGAGTCCTTAGCATGAACGAAGGTTTTGCTGTTTTGAGATGCTGCGTTCTTTGCAACCATTAATATTTCGGCTGAGCGAAAATGGGATGCGAAACGGTAATTCCACTAAATCACGCACTAGCTCAAAATAGCTGTTTGCAATCTATTTATAAGATCCATGTATCTTTAACTTTGCTAATTACCCATTTATTATCTATTTTTTTTATTATCTATTTTTTCAATAATGACTAAATAACCTAAACCACATCTATCTCCGCAATAATAACCTACCTCAAAAGTTCCTAATTCTTTTCTAACATCAAATTCCATATTAAAAAAACCAAAACTCCTGCAAATTTAGGATACTTAGCAGTCCAATTTTTATAATTAATAGCTGGAGGTAATTCGGAAAGGTGTTTAAATATAAATTTTCGATTATTATAATTTTGTAGTTCTGTATTGTCATTTATTAAGCAACCCCTTCCAATAGCGATAATAAGATTAAGTGTGTCATTTTTTAAGGCTTCTATTTTAATTTCATAATCGATATTTCTTTTGTGTTGTCCAATTAAATCTCGCCCAACCCATTTTCTATTTTGGTCATAAATATCTTTTCCTCTTTCCGGAAAACTCATAAAAAGTCTTTGATCCATATAAGTCGAATCAACAACTTTTAAAAATATTTCGCTTAAAACTTTTTGTTCAAACTGCTCGTCGGTAATCTTTTTTTTGCAACTAAATAGAATGATTGCTATTATTAAAGATAGGAACCCTACTCGATTTATAATCATATTATTGTAGCTAGTAATATACTATATCCTATAATGTAAAACAACAATTGTCGTTAAATTTCCAAATCATCATTTGCCCATCGTCGCTCCTAGAAATCAAATATTTACCATATCAATCCAGATCAGAATGTGATTTAATGGGAATGACCTTCGGTTTTTTCTTAAATTTAGGACTTAAAAAGGATACAGCAAT